>JANXSG010000095.1 GCA_025352825.1 Chthonomonadaceae bacterium
ATGGTATCACTGTCTAGGGTAATCACAAAACGAATATTTAACAATCGTTTCGGATCACCGATTCTCAAAAAATCGGGTTGAGTAGGAAGTGTATCGCCCAGCAGATACGAATTTAGCTGCTCCAGCTTTCCACGCTTGCGCTCCCAGCCCATCCATCGGGTTTCGGTGCTGCTCCATTCCCTCTGCCGGTGGAACAGGAAAAATTTGCCTGCACCATAATTTGTATCCAAAAGTTCCACTGCTCGGGCAGCCACATCCAGCAGTTCAGAATCTTCAGGCATATTTTGCTGAGACGCATCAGAAAAATCTGAAAGGAGCGCATATCGGATATTATCATCGATGTTTGCAAGATAACGTATCTCTAGTTTCTCAAGTTCATCTCGAATGCTGTCTGGAGTGAGCAGCATCATCGGGACTACAACCAGTGTACGAAAATTCTCAGGTATCCCTTGTTCAAAAGACATTCTTGGTAAAAAATCTGGTGGCATCGAGCGTGTTATAAGGTAGTTTATAATCTGGATAGAGATTTCACTTATGGGCAAAAGTGAAAGCAGTATGAGAACGGCAAATGCTCTTCCAATACCAGTCTTCCACTCAATAGCAATTAATCCTGTGATGAGCAGCAAAGAGAGAAGTGCGACACTTCCCAGATAGATTTTTGCAGGATATCTGCGGACAAATCGGCGCATTTTGACAGTGGGTTTAATTCGGCAATTCACTCGTTGTTCAAGTTCAAGACGTCCTGAATCAATCAAAAAATATCCCACATGATGCTTGATTTCATCCTGTTGATCGTCTGCTAAACGCAGCACTTCAAGAGCAGTATCGGTTTCGGATAGATTACATCCACGAGCGATCTCTTCAACAATATGCCGGTATCTATCGCGAGTTGCAAAACTCATTCGAGGATAGATTCCAGCCGGGTCGGCGCATAGAACATGATCTACACGACTCACTGCCTCAAAAGTATCGCGCCAATCGAGCTGCGAAATCGTGCGTAATGAAGTGATGGCGTTCCCGAGTGAGATCTGCTGCACCGCCTGCATCTTCTGGTCTTTCATCCCAGCATCGTTCAGCGGTGCGGCCAGTTTGCGTTCCAGCCACTGTCGAACAGCGAGCAGCGCAGCCTCTTCATCGTAAAGATGGCTGACAAGTTGGTCTGCGAAATGAGGGGTAGGGTTTGGATGCTCTAGGCTGAGTTCGGTTAGAAAAGGAAGAGTCTTATCGGGATCGTATCGCGCGGCTGCAAGCAGTCGATTCGCCCAGAAGTCGGCCTGTTCTCTCTCTCTCTGCCTCAAGTCTACTGTCATAGCGAGGTCGCGAAGCCGCTCTATCAGGCTCAGACGCAGCATCAGTGGAAAAACCCACAGCTCTCCAATAGTAAGCGGATTCGCTGTCTGATACGACTGCAGAAATGCATGGATATTGTCGGAGGTAAGAGTTCCATCGGTAGCTTCGGCTAGTGTAGCTGCGATTGCATAGGTACGGGGGAGGCCGGAGTAACGTCCGCCAGCAATTACAGGAAGCTGTTCGTAGTATCGGCGTGGCAGGTTAAGCTTAAAATCGGCGATATGTCCCTGAATTATGTAGGCGTTATCAAGCAGCCAATCTGCAGACAGCAGCAGACTCTGTTCCACTCGCGCGGCTTCGGCAAGATGCTGGCGCACAAGCCTGAGTGTTTTTTCACTCTTTATTAAATTATTTAGGAGCGGCCGACCACGCTGCTGTGATGGAGCGATACGATTAGTTCTGGAAATCTCCCTTGCCAGTGCTATAAGACGGTCAGTGGAAATCGGTTCCGGCATCAACGTGTCAGCCGTATACGGACCTGAAATATCACTTTCGGGAAATAGCACGAAGGTGACTGGTGAGGCATCTTCGTTGCTGCGAAGATAGTCTAGTATTTCACTCGCCTTGCTAATTTCCGCCTCAACCAGCAAGAGGGCTTCGCCTCGCACTATCCATCTGGAATAGTCCGAAATTTTATTGTTAACCCCATCACTGTTTTGATGAAGGTGGCTGTGAGAATCACGCTCAATTAGCGCAACTCGTCCGATTTTTTTGAGGCGCAGATGAGCAGCAACTTCTGCAGCAACATGTCTGTCTTGGAAATAGCCCAGTATCGTAGCAGGTTTTGGCCTGATCAAGCGCATGTTGTTAAGCCCCCCGACAGGCGATACACCTGTATTCGCCTGAGTTTATAGATTGGATCGTACTTTACTATACTCACAATATTACTAGTTTGCACACATCTTGTTGTGGCTCTCAAAGTTAAAGAAAACGAGAATACCATAATAGCAGACGGGCAAATGTATGCGGATGTTCCATGAAATTTCCCCGCCTGTTTAATGCAGGATTTCTGACTGGTATGGTGAATATAAAATTGACAATCCGCACTTAAGCGATACTCTTATCAACGTGAAATGTTTGAATAAACTAATTTGAAGTTACCTATATGACAACCGAAAATACAACAACAGATATACTGACGGTGAATGATCTTGAGGCTGCTGATAAAGTGGCAGGCAGGGCTTATCGAGATTCAGATCACATTCAGATGCTTCCGTCGATGGAGATAAAACGGGATGAGCTGAAAGCTATCCGTTGCGCTGTTTTTGAGAATAGTATTGCACCTGCGTTTGAGTTTCAACCCCTGCTTCCCGGAATCGCACTTCCGAGCGGAAAAAGCTGTTTTCATGTCAGCAGAGGTAAGATTCCCGCGTATAACGGAGACATCGAAAGTCTTGCATTTGCGACGGCAATAGATCTATCCAGGCTGATAAAATCTGGAAAAATCACCTCGGTCAAACTGACAAAGATGTACCTTGCCCGGCTGAAAAAATATGGTACACGATTGAAATGTGTCGTGAATCTGTGTGAAGAGTTAGCCCTGCAGCAGGCTGAAACTGCGGACATTGATATTGCAGATGGAAACTACCGTGGGCCGTTGCACGGTATTCCGTATGGGGCAAAAGATCTGTTTGCCACACGAGGCATCCCTACCACATATGGCATCAAACCATATGAGCATCAGATATTCGATTATGACGCCACCGTTATAGAAAGGATGAGCAATGCTGGAGCAGTGCTTGTCGCCAAGCTGTCTATGGGTGAGCTGGCTATGGAGGATATCTGGTTCGGCGGCAAAACTCGGAACCCGTGGCACTCAGAACAGGGATCGAGCGGCTCATCGGCAGGTTCTGGAAGTGCGACAGCTGCTGGTCTGGTAGGCTTCAGCATCGGAACAGAGACTCTAGGAAGTATAGTAAGCCCGTGTGTTCGCACTGGTGTCACTGGCCTGCGTCCTACCTTCGGCAGGATTTCGCGGTTTGGTGCGATGGCGCTTTCGTGGACAATGGATAAAGTAGGGCCAATGTGCCGAGGAGTGGAGGACTGCGCTATAGTGTTTCATGCTCTCTACGGGCCTGATGGGAAGGATTTGACGGTCTCCAATTTCACATTCGATTGGAACCCGCGTACGCCACTAAATGAGATTCGAGTGGGTGTTGATCAGGCAGCTTTTCAGGCCTTAAAGTCCGATACGAAGTCATCAGGGAAAGTGAATATCTTTCGGAATGAAGCGCGATGGCAGATATATCAAAATGTGCTGACAACACTTGAGGGGATTGGTGTAGAGCTGGTTCCGGTCACCCTGCCGGAGAATAGTCCTGCCAGGAGCGCTATTTCTGTCGTAGTTCTGGAGGCTGAAAGTGCAGCTTCCCAGCACCACCTCAATAGGAGTGGGCAGTTCGACGAACTGGTACAGCAAGGGCAGTTCTGCTGGCCAAATATCGTTCGTGTGGCCTCTACCATTCCAGCTTCAGACTATCTGCAGGCACAGCGTCTGCGCAGAATCCTTCAAATGGAAATGGCGGAAGCGTTGAAAAACGTAGATGTCTATCTCTCGGTGCCATTCATCGGCCCTTCACTGGTCTACACGAACCTGACCGGGCATCCAACCGTCATCACCCGCTGCGGTATGCTGGAGGGCGAGCCGCAATCGGTGGAGTTCGTGGGCGGGCTCTACAAAGAATCTGCAGCGCTTCGAGTCGCTTTCGCGTATGAGCAAGCTACCTCCTGGCATACTCAGTGGCCCGAAGTTGATAAGCTGCCCCTCGTTCCGCCAGAGGTGAAATCATCCAATTGTCAATAGGTGAAGTCCATCTCGAAATGGCCACTAACCATGCCAGCTCTCAATTGTTTGCTTGAGTATTTCATAGCCTTCCGAACATCTCTTTAAACGGATATAGCAATCATCTCAATCTGGTTTATAACTCGAACTCATGCTATAATAATCCCACCTTGCTGGAGAAATAGAACATGCCACAATCCAACATTATGCGTCCTACAAAAACTTATCGTGGCACATGGGATGAAGTACTTACTCATAGCGATGAGATACCCAAAACATCTGAGGTTGAGGTTTGGGTGTTTCAACCCAAAAAAATGACTGCGAGAATGGCACTCTTACAGTCCTGGTTGGATGAGGATTCTACTAACGATCCTGAGAAAATTCGTGCCGCAGAAGAAGATCTGAGGGAGTTCAAACGGAATATGAACTTAACGCGAAAGCAAGCTGGAGCTAGGCTGCTTTATCCGGAGACAGAATGAGTACGACTGTCTTTCTGGATGCTGGTCCTCTTGGTCTCATTACGAATCCGAAAAGAACTTCGGATACGATTGCCGCCTCCGAATCGGTTTTTAATATGGAAGCGGCTGGACATCGTTTATTGTGCCTGCTATTGTGGATTATGAGGTTCGTCGCGAATTGGTGCGTGCGGGAAAAACACTTGGTATCGCCAGACTGAACACATTCAATATCGCAGAACCCGATAGATTTTTGTCGGTCACGAATACAGCTCTGTTAATCGGGGCTGATCTCTGGGCTCGCTCCCGCAACTCTGGGACTGCGACTGCCGATCCAAAGGAGCTAGATGGTGATGTTCTGATCGCGGCACAGGCGCTTGACACGGGCATTCCTATATCAGATTTAATCCTGGCAACGGTAAATGTTGGGCATTTGGCTCAATTTGTACCTGCCGAAATTTGGATGAATATAAAGCCTTAGAGATGGTTGTTCAGTTCTATCCTTTTGAAGTGAATCAACCTTTTAGTTCTAGTTAAAGTAAAGTATTTGAAATTGCAGCGAAACCGATTTCAGAATTTTGTGATAGTTCTGGTTAAAGTTCTGATATAATCGCGACAAAATCGCGGCATATTCAGTGTCCGGATGTAGATAAGCTGCCCCGTATACCGCCATCTCTCCGGCCTAAAGTCTCGGCATAACATGGATCAAATATCAAAAATTATCGCTCAGATGACTATTCTGGAGTGGGCGGCGGCGATCACGACCTTTGCCTGCGTCTATTTGACCGTAAAAAACCGAATCGAAAACTGGTTTTGGGGAATCGCTGCTGTCCTGTTTTATGCAGTTTTTTTCTGGAAAATACGCAACTACGCGAACGCTGCTTTAAATCTTCTCTATTATCTACCCTGTTGTATCTATGGATGGTGGGTATGGAAAAAATATGGCCCACTGCATGATGACGATCTGCCGGTCACTTCGCTCACAAGCCGAACCCGAGTTATATGGCTTATCGCGGCTGCGCTATTTTCACTCTGCATCGGATATCCCATTGCGCACTACACGAACGACCCATACCCCTACGCCGACTCTTTCACAACAGGTTTCAGTATCGTTGCACAGTATCTACAGGCAAAAAAGATTTTTGAGAACTGGTGGATGTGGATCGGAGTAGACCTCGTATACACAATCTACTTGCTCCCTGTTCAAAAAGTGTATGTCTCTGTGGCGCTTTACGCCATCATTACGCTGCTCGCAATCCGTGGCGCTATAGAGTGGAAACCACTGATTGGCATGCCTAAGGGAACCCAAAAGTGAAGCGTGGAATATTACGGGGGAAATTTATGACTCCTCGCCGAGGCCATGAATATAAGATTCACTTCGCTCAGACCCTTGTGGATGAACTGACAGTGCAGGTCTGTACAAGCATTCGAGAACAACTGCCTGGGCGATTGCACTACGAGTGGATGCGATATCATTTTGTTGTTGAGCGATTGAAATGTTGATGTAGATCGGTGTTTTTATCCTGCACATCCTGCTTATCCATGTTAATTAAAATGTATCGTAACTATACAACCTCATCTGTTTACTATCGCTTACATGGGTATTAATATCGAAAAAAAAGTATCAGAGGCCAATATCAGAGAGGATAAATAGCCGCAAAAAGCACCAAATGCGCAAAAAAATACTACATATATTTCTTTGCTAATTTATTGTGCGTAGAAAATCTAGATAGTTTTTGTGCTTTTTTGCGGCTAATAATTTATTTTCGATCTCACTTAGTCTACATCTTCAATGTATTGAGAATTTCATCTGGCTATCTGAGCTTTTCAGATGTCAAACCCAAACGCTCTGCCCTTGACCCAATTTCATCCATAATCACAGAAAGGAGACGAAGTGGCCCTGTCGTCAGTTCACAAAGTCGAAGCGCCAACAGCAACGGTAATTTACGTTGTTCTTCCTCGGTTCGAAGATTGTATTCATGTGCAATCTCGTCACCAACTTCGAATGCGATAGTAGTCATAATTTCCCCCTCTCATGTCAGAGCACAAAATCACTCCCGTACTCCACCAATTCCGTACTATATAAACCCAAATCAAGCAATATTTATAAACTTTTGGTAACGATATTGTACCAAAGGATTCTACTCTTTGCAAATATGATCTTATATCTTGTTGATCTGTGCTGGTCAGCATTAGACCGAGTGCACAATCTTTTATTGGTGTGAAACAATTAGGGAGATAATTACTTTTCACCCCCAGTCACTTTTAGGCTGGTTATCATTTAACCCGCAGGAAAGAACGACATCGCTATCGAATGTAATAGTTCACTACAGACGCGATAAAATCCCCATGATACTGGGTAGTTCGAAGTGCAGGAATCGCACGTTGCCACAGGAGCGAGAGACTCCTGGAAAGTACGTAGCAGTAATGAATAAGCTGGCCCCGCAAGATAATCGAGAAGCTTTAAAGTTAATTACGACAAGTTTCTTTGTCGCGGTGCAGTCCCTTGGGACTGCCCTCGCGGAAGGCACAGTCTCCAGTCACCCTAATATCGCTGGTGAATTAACTCATAAAACGGTGGGAGTCACGCTTCGCACAGGGCTGCTTCGCAGCCTCAGCCGCAGCGATTCCCTTCCCGATATCCGCGATCTGGTCAAACTAATTGCAGACTCCCTTCGGCTAAGCATACAAAATATTGCCGTCGAAATCGATGACGAAGCCGAACAAGATGCAGTCTCTATGCTCGCTCCTTCCGCTGCAGCATGGTGGAAATCCCTGTTTCGACCCAATTCTCAGGTCGACGAATCACACGACAGCCCCCCGCCCTCACTCTTCTCACCGATGAATGAAGATGCAGAGACCGAACATATCCTCACCCCAATTCAGTGGAGGAAAATACTCTCCGAAGCAGTGGGCGCTAAACAGATTGTAATAGGCGATACATCTCTTGATACTGTCGCTGGCCGACTCGATGATGAGTTTTTAACAGTGCTGCCACAACTGCTCTCGAAAGACTCAGCAAAAGGAGAAAAAACATTTCCAGACTTAAGGCCTATGCTGCTGTCGGAAATACTAAGAGCGCTTCAAAACACTCCCCAACGTGCTCCTCTTCCTACTGGTACGGTAACATTTCTATTTACAGATTTGGAAGGGAGTACGCGTCTTTGGGAGCAGCACCCGCAGATTATGCGTGCCTCGCTGATGCGCCATGATGCCATTATGCGGGCAGCCATTGAGACCCATCATGGGCATGTTTTCAAGCAGGCGGGCGACGCTTTTTATGCAGTATTCGCGAACGCAACTTCGGCCGTGGCGAGCGCACTTGATGCTCAAATAAGAATAAATAGCGAACAATGGGACGAAAACGTCCCGATGAAAGTGCGAATCGGCATCCATACTGGCGAGGCGCAGTTTAGGGACAACGACTACTTCGGCCCTACACTGAACCGCGTCGCCCGTATCATGTCTATCGGTTATGGAAATCAGGTACTTCTTTCTCGAACCACGGCTTCTCTTGCAAGCTCCGAACTTCCTCAAGCGTCGGCATTGAAAGATATGGGAATGCATCGGCTGAAGGATATTCAGCACCCCGAACAGGTGTATCAACTTTATCATCCTGCTATCAGGGACGATTTCCCCCCTCTACGATCTCAAAATGCGGTTTCCAGCAATCTGCCAGTACAGCTAACCACCTTTGTAGGTAGATCTCAGGATATCGCGGAGGTAAAAGCCTTATTAAAAACAACTCGGTTACTCTCTCTCACTGGCGGTGGCGGAGCGGGAAAAACCCGACTCTCGCAACAGGTCGCTAGTGAGCTGCTGAAGGAAGAGAGCATAAATGTTTGGGTGGTAGAGCTGGAAAATGTTCGCGAAGTCGCCGCGGTTCCATCCGCACTTGCGCTGGCGCTCAATCTCCCTATACGGCCAGGCAGCGACTTAAAACAACAGATTATAGACTATCTTCGCCCCTTGAAGGTATTGCTGGTGCTGGATAATTTTGAACAGGTGGTGGAAGCTGCTCCCATCGTCAACGATCTGCTACGGCAGTGCCCCGAACTAATCTGCCTGGTTACTTCGCGGGAGCTGCTCCGAATCGCTGGAGAAACTGAGTATCAGGTACGGCCGCTCTCTGTGCCGCCCAGTGAAGGGAAAGTAGAAGATTGGAGCGCATTTGAAAGCATTCAGCTATTCATCGAACGCTGCCAATCGTACCGCCCGGATTTCGTATTAACGGAAACAAGCGGCCCTTTTGTAGCCGAACTCTGCCGGCGGCTGGATGGAATTCCACTGGCCATTGAGCTAGCAGCAGCCCGTATTCGTGCCATGTCTCCACAGCAGATATTGCAGCGCCTCTCTGGCAGGCTAGATCTGCTTGCTTCTACACAGCGCGATCTGCCAGAAAGGCAGCGTACTTTACGTGGGGCCATAGACTGGTCGTATGATCTGCTGACGGAAGCTGAACGGGCAGTTTTTTCTGAGCTGGCAGTATTTTCCGGAGGCTTCTTTCTGGAAGCCGCTGAGGAGATCTGCCTCAGTCCGGAGACATTTGATTCCGTCTTCTCGCTGAGAGATAAATCACTCCTGAAAGCAGATGAAGTGGATGGAGAAACGCGGTATTCCACTCTGGAATCTGTTCGCGATTACGCTATCGAAAAACTCCGAGCCGTAAACGAATTAGAGACCTTCAAGGAGCGGCACGCATCCTACTATCTCAAGAAGGCAACAGAGTGGAATGATAAACTCAATGGAGTACAAGCTGCGGAGGCAATGATATCGTTCCCACTAGATATTTCAAATTTGCGCTCGGCTATGGACTGGTTCACGCATCAAGAAAGCTTCGAAAAAATTATTAGTTTTGGAAAGTCGCTATTCACCTTTTTAAGGCGCCGTGGACTATATGAAGAGGGTGATATTCGCCTCCAGACGGCACAAAATGCTGCCAGGAAAATTGGTGATCGTTCTTCAGAGGCGCGATTCCTCAATCAGCGCGGCCTTCTCTCCTGGGATCGATCCGAACTGGATACGGCACAAGCACTCTTTACCGTAAGTTATGAGATCAGTCAGGCACTAGATGATAAAGTACGGATGCTGGTGACCGGTATCAACATGGGTAATATATTCTGGGGGCGCACGGATTTCCGAGCAGCAAAGCAGCAGTGGGAAGAGTGCCTTGCGTTAGCAGTCACCACAGACCAGCCAAGGTATGAAGGAATGTTGAGGACTAGCCTGGGCATACTAGCCTGCTCGCTAGGCCACTACTCGGAAGCCCATCTCTATTTTGATGCGGCGAAAGTCATCCAGAGAGGAATTGGCAATACAGAAGGAGTGGCGTATGTGCTCTGCAGCGCTTCCGAACTCTTCCGCCGAGAAGGTTCCTTCGATAAGGCAATCGTGCGTTTGGAAGAGAGCCTAGAAATCTTCCGTTCACTTGGGCACCGACAGGGAATTGCCGAGACAGTAGTTGAATTAGGCCGAAACAACCTCAGTTTAGGGAAATTGGAGACTGCAGAAGAGTATCTCGAAAGAGGCCTGCAAATTGCTCGTGAAATTGATGATAGGCGCCAGCAGATGTATGCACTCGAAATACAGGCGCAGCTTGATGGATTGCGGGGACGCTTTTCAGCCGCCAGTGAGAGATTTGAAAGCGCCTTTCGTATCGCACACGAAGTGGGTGATAGAAGGCAGATGATAGAGACACTCCATCACTACTCAGATCTCTTGTGGGATAACGACGATCAAGAGCGCTCGTATCTGCTTGTATCTGTAGCGGAAGAGGAGTGTCAAAAACTGGGACTTGTCGAGGCGAATGACCTTAGGAATAAACGCCTTGATCGCAGCTTGAATCTCGGGTCAGCCTCCGAACGCCTCGACGACGAGGCTGCGGGACTTTCTCTCGGTGAACTGTCCAATCTTCTCATTCCTACACTCTCGCTTTGCTCGTAATAGCAGCCTCATTTCCATTCTTTTCATAGAGCAGTATAATTTGGCACAAATTATGCAGGATAATAATTAACTCGAATAGAATCTATTAGGACAAATATTTCTTTCGACCATTGAAGATTCTGTTAGTTTGGAATGGATTCTTTTCTCGAAATGATTTGGTAGTATCTGTTGCCTCTTTTATTTGTATGAAGGACTCAGTCTTTCGTGGAAGGATTTCCTAAATGAGAAAATTTATCGCAAGTTTGTTATTGACTGTTGGGCTTATCAGCAGTATGGCCACTGCGGAAGCACATGCTCAGCTTCTATCAAAACTTAAGCTTGGATTTGTTGTGCCTCAGGGAGCCGATCCCCCTATCCTGGTGGACTTCCTCTCTTTTGGCACCCCTGTTTCCATCAGTGGAGCAGATCTGCTCGATCACGGAGTTGAGATTCACGATTTGATTCCATCCCAAGAGCATGCGGGGTATATTGTAGATGTCACTCAGATCGAGCTCAAATTTATATTCAACCATCCTGTAAGCATCGCATTTGGAAGTGGGGTGTGGGCTCCCTGGCAGTTGACTATTGAATCAGGTGCACCAAATTATGATCTGGTTTTCGAAGGGCAAGGCCCTATTGGATCCAGTGGTGGCAGCTCCCCTATCAATGAGCACTTCGACCCGAGCAATGGCCAGATACATGCTTTCGGGCTGCTCAACGCAACTCCAATCAACGATACTGATCACACACTTGAAAATGACTTCCGAAATGCCACTATTGAGATTACCCCGCTAATTTCAGGTGGAGCTATAGAACGCGGTGCTCCGAATGTTCCTGAGCCT
Organism: Chthonomonadaceae bacterium; assembly: GCA_025352825.1. Lineage (GTDB taxonomy): Bacteria > Armatimonadota > Chthonomonadetes > Chthonomonadales > Chthonomonadaceae > JANXSG01. The sequence continues at coordinate 11,352 of JANXSG010000095.1, forward strand.
GGTACCATTACTCTTGGAGTATCTCTGTTGGCAGGACTAACCATACCAATGCTCAAGTCTCGAAGACGAAATTAGTTCAGCTTAACAAAGTGCAATCTAGTGCAACAGCCGCTCCATCGAATTGGAGCGGCTGATTTTGTGTCTAAATATATTCATTACTTGAAGAATATTCACCCATCCTATTCCTTAAAGCTACGAGGGAGCAGATGAGTGAATTACGCATTACGTGTTACTTAAAACTAGTGCTCATATGCTCCCATATCGGGCGCGCCTACTTGTGAATGTCCCTCGGTAACAACTATCCGAGCTTCTGGCTGTGTACCGGCGAAACGAACCTGAACTCCAGAAATCCCACCGAATATGCGTTCAGCGGTAAGGCTGCGTTTACGATTTAGCTGCATACAAATAGCAGTTTTGTCGGGTGCTGTTCTGGATTCTCCATTGACTTCCGTTCTTACTCGATATTTAAGTCATCCTAAATCCATCTAATTAGAGCGCCTCATTGGAAAACTTCACGGATCCTGCTATTTACAAACGCAAGATGCTTAAAATTCCAATTTTATAAGAAGCAATACAATATCAAATCTCAATACGGAACAAAATCGACGTTAGTGGCTCCTGTCCGTTTTATTTTTTCTACGAGAGGCTCTGTAACAACTATATAGCGTGTAGTCTTTAAGAAGAAAATCTGTTGTCCTTGCCACATCGATTCAAGCATTCTGAATACCCTCTTATCAATCTCAGATGATTCTCTCTTACACACCGAACAGATAGTATCTGGAGTTCCACCTTCCGGATAATTGGATTCTGACCGCACTACTATCTCAAAATATGGACCAGGAGAATCAGGATATTGAATAAGTGCTGCTTCGTTAATCATATCTTCTGGTTCGCCTGTATAAGGTTTATCCGGAGGCAATTTTGCATTCCGCTTTCCGATCTTTCGAAGATGTACCTGAATGATATCTACATCATCATATAACTCATCAAAAATTAATTCCTTTATCCTCTTTGAAACAACCAGGCTTCCTAGATTTGACCATAAAAAATCTTTTTTCGGTTTTGATGGGACATCCAGAAAAGATGGCTGAAAGGAATCTCCTGGCTTGTAAGTTACAAAAGGAACGCATTCGGTATGCATATGAGCAGCAAACTCCATCTGCAACGCTGCATGTTCCTTACCTGAAACAGGCCATCTATTCTTGTATCTTTTGTCATTTAAAAGTTCCTTGGGGACTGATATCGGAAGTATTCGACAACCACCAGAAGTCGAATTACAATTCTCACAACTTACTCCCGGAAAACCATAAGGATGTTCCAAAGTTCCATTGATATACGATGTTTGATAATCTGAATTATATTCTGGAGATTTTAAATTGTAAAATCGCATAGAGACATTTCGTTTAGGACGTGTGAGAACTAGATTTATTCTGAATTGCAACAGAAATTTGTGAAAGTGTTTGGATTTTGGTTAGGCGAAAGCGAGTTCAGGAACCATTTCAGCAATCTGTGGAGAAGCGAATTCGATATGCATCACTCGACGGTGATTCGGTGACGTCGCCGCTGAAGAAGCGTGTAACAGAAGCGGCCTCATGAGTAGAATGCTGCCGCGTACTCCCACACAAGTCACTTGAGGTTTTGAACGCCACGTAGCAATCTCGGTCTCGCTCAATTGACCACAAAGATGAGAGCCTGGAATTATCCGCAGTGGGGCATTATCTTCTTACACATCATCTAGCTGAACTCGAACTGCGAGTATCTGCTCCAAAATCAAAGAAGGAGCTTGAACATAAATCACTTCTCCTTTAATTGCCCATGGGCTCATCCAACTAGATCAACATTATGATCATGTTTATATTAAACTTGCAAGGAAATATCCTGATGCCATGGTACTTTCCAGTTGGAAATTGGCGATTTATCGAAGAGAATTGCCTTATACGGGAAAGCACCTTCCCCCAATACCTTCTTGATAGCTTCTCGGATTATAGTGTGTTCTGAAATCTCTTTAACCCAGGATGACGACATCAAATTCCGAACGCCACCTCTCCTAGGTTCGAGCGGCATGCAAAATTTTATGGCTTCAGCACACTCATTTGGAGAAAGCACAGAATCGATAAGAGCAAATCCCTGTGATTTTACTAGCTGCTTAATATCCATTCGATGGTCTAATCTTGATCTGAAAGTAATATGAGGTAATTGCAAAATTATAACGAGTACAGTTTTTGCCTATTCCCCTGCCAGCGCCCATCCCCGCGTCCCATTCTCCCAATACAGGAGAAGGGGGGAATCCTGATGGTTCACGCTCCCCCTTCCCTAACACAAACAGCTTTATAGTTTGCGTGGTCAGGGAAGGGGGCCGGGGGTTAGGAAAAGAGATTCGCAAAATTGTGAGATTTACGACTTTTGCAAATACCTCAGATAAATGAGAACCCAAGTAGATCAGAAAATATGCTAATTACTCCACACCTGTTTCTGCAGCCGTGAATCCGGTGACAGCAAAGAACAACATCAGAAGTGATAGCAGCCCAAGACTGGCCGGCACGCTGATAAATGACAGTATGAAAGCTAGAACAAAGATAGGAAACGACCGGTTGAACTCACGGCTTATCTGCTTGATCATGTCCTTGTTTACATTTCGCTTTAGCAAGCGGTGATTATATGCGGCGTATCTCCAAAGTAGCTGATATCCAATCGCGATCAAGAGGCTTACACTCGCATAGATTATCCCAGCAACTCTCTCACCTGGATGCCCAATATATTCGGCGAGCAGAGAGGTCGGGAATGGCTGAAAAGTAAACGTCAGCAGCAAAAACCCATTCAAGAGCAGAAAAGTGCCATTCACCCTAAGGATATGTGTGAACAAGCGATGATGATTTATCCATCCAATGAGTATGAACACAAAACTGAGTATGTAGCCGAAAAAGGATGGCCACTCCTTCAGCAGCGCCGCAGTCAGCTCATGCGGCACTGCGATGCTGAAGGCGCGGGGTACTTTGATATCAAGAATGAGGAGAGTGAGTGCAATCGCGAAGACTCCGTCGCTGAATGCCTCGACTCTGCCGGTCTCGCGCGAAAGTTCTGTGGCATTAGGCCGGTGTTCGTGATCCATACTCTCTCTTCAGTTCTGATAAATATACTAAGGCTGACGCTTGATCATCTGAAATGCAAAAGCTTGCCCATATCCCCCGTATGCCATACTTATCCAGAGCATAGCCAATGGCTCCAACAGTCGAGCCTGTTTCAGCGGGCCAACATCGATGGGAGAAAATCCAATATCTTCCGCTAACTTCGCCGCAGTCGCTTTGGCTTCTTGATCATCACCGCAATACGGCATGGTGAGGCTGCAGCCATGAAAGATGGGATTTTCCATGTTGCTTGCACCAGTGGTATTAAATATCTTTACGACAAAGGCCCCTATCGCCCATCCTGCCACCATTTCTCCCGCCGAAGTTTCGTGCCCCACGACCAGACCGGACAGATCTGGCGCAAGAGGATTGGTGACATCCAGCACAATTTTACCCGATAAGTTCCCGGCATCTTCTATCACCGACCTCGCAGCGCTCCACGGAACTGAGAGAACCAGCACTTCGCTAAAAGCCGCTGCTTCTTTAGTAGTACCAGCTGCGGCGCTAACTCCCCCAATTGTAAGAAGTTCCTTCACTTTAGGATCACTGATATCACGTACACCAAACATCACCTGATGGCCAGTCTTAAGCCAGCCTCTGCCGAGTGCGCTTCCCACATTTCTAATTCCTATAACTCCTATCTTCATGGCCTGCTCCTTTCACAGCACGAAAACCAGAATTATAATAACACACAAAAGAAAATGATTCAAATAGGAATGCAGGAACATAGGAGACAAGGATTGAAATGGATGACATATTTTGCTAAATGATATATGGTGTAAAATAGATTTTATAATGGGGAGCATGAACGATCAAAATCCCCCCATCTCCTGTTTTTGGGAGAAGGAGGCAAGGGGGATGAGGGCTGTCGCGGGGGTCAGGCAAAAAATGTTGTCGTTAGACTATTGTAATTACCTCATAAAATAGAGGAGTTCTATCATGGATATAAGCTGTTTAGAGCATCGCCTTACGGATGAAGAACGAAACCAATTCAACGAAACCGGGATACTCGAGGTGGAGAATGCGCTTTCTCTCGAACAGATAGCAGCTCTCACCATAGGTTCCGATAGAATTTACAATGCCAAAATTGTGAACGGGCACGATCCGAAAACCGCACTCTTCTTTCCAGATTTTATTCCAATTGATCCACAGTTTGCAGATTTGGTCGATTATGAGAGAACGTTGCCTAAAGTGTGGGGTATCCTTGGGTGGAATATTTATTTATACCATGCACATCTTATCGTCACACCTCCTTGCGGAAAGGCTGCCGACGAGAAAACTTTTGGATGGCATCAGGATAGCGGGAGGGTAAATGTAGAAATGGAGAGCCACCCGCGTCCTCGACTGTCGCTCAAAGTTGCATACTTTCTCTCGGATACGTCGGAACCGGGACGAGGCAATTTCTGGGTAATTCCTGGCAGCCATCTTAAAGATAACCTTGAACTTCCTGAAGGTGGTATTGGCCAGCCGAAAGGCGCGATACCGGTACTGGCAAAACCAGGGTCTGCGGTCTACTTCGATCGCAGGCTATGGCATTCTGCCAGTCCGAACTGGTCGAATATCACCCGTAAGGTACTATTTTACGGCTACGGCTACCGCTGGATTCGGACTAAAGACGACATGACCGTCCAGAGCTTATGGGAGAATTCGGACCCGATCCGACGTCAGCTTTTGGGTGGGAATGTCAACTGCAACGGCCAGTACTCTCCAACCGATGAAGATGTTCCGCTTCGAGTATGGCTGAGAGAACACAGCCCGAATGATGCGAATTAACGCATCAACTGTCGTGTCCCCTTCTCCACAAGAGATACTCATCAAGAGGAATCTAGTGCACATTTCACGCAATGTGAGCTGGTAAATTTGTAGAATATGTCTGAACTGTTGATTGAATTATTGGCAGTACAACTTTGAAGGGCTTTAGATTAGTGGCAAATACCGACCGAACCAAAATGCTGATAGAAGATAAAGATTTGTTTGCAAAAGTCGAGGATGCGGAAACTGGATATCCTCGAATTTCATCTGTATCGCATTCGACTTTAAAGGGTACTCCTTATCTACAAGAGACGGGGATGGCTCTGCTATCCGGGCCAAGTGTTCATCTGGAGGGGCTAAGAGATTTCTTAGATGGCTTTGCTCCGGAACTCGATTTCCCTCAGTATCTAGTGGATGATACTGAGATCGATTCAGGCGCGCTGATCTGTAAAACCGCCGGCCAGCTCTGCTATATGAGTTTTTCACCAAAACGAACTAAGAATGAAGATGCCGCACGATATTTTGAGAATATTAAGCAGTCCGGGCATGGCAGTGTCCTCGAACACGCCAACTATACATTTCTCTTTTATGGCATTTCGCGCAGTGTGACTCATGAACTGGTTCGGCATAGAGCAGGGTTTGGATACTCTCAGGTTTCCCAGCGCTACGTTTCAGGTAAGGTACTGCGATTTGTCGAGCGCCCGGAATATGCTCAGGATGCAGAACTTCACTCTGCATTCGAAAACCGTATTGATCATGCAGCGGCCGACTATGCAGCTACCACAGAACGGCTGCTCGCTCAGCAGAAGTCTGGAGATACTCTTCTCTCAGCCGATGCACGCACGGATTTAAGGAAGAAGGTGCAGCAAGCGGCAAGGTCACTGCTTCCTAACGAAGCAGAGGCTCCGATAATTGTCACTGGGAATGCACGCGCATGGAGGCATTTCATCGAGATGAGAGCCAGTGCACATGCGGAGATCGAAATTCGTTCTCTAGCCTTCCGCACCTATCTCTGCCTTGCCAGAGTAGATCCCATGCTTTTTGGCGATTATGATATAGTCCCTCTTGCAGACGGTACATACGCGGTACACACAGAGTATCCCAAAGTCTAAACAGGCATCTCCCAAGAGGAGATCCTGGCATGATCTCCTGCTCAAAATGCGATGCATGTGCTAAAATAGATAAACCACAACCCAATGTTTCTCGTATTCATAGATGTCGATAGTCATTACATGAACGATGACAGTCAAGCAACTAACCTAAAGAGAGGGTGTCTGTATGAATAGTATGGTCTTTAGTACCGGAGGAGATTGGAATTCGACTACCCTGTTCAACAATGGCGAAGAGGTGATGGCGGCACAACTGTTGGTGGAACTACATGCCGGGCGTGACGATTATGGTAATCCGGATGGCGGAGGCGTCGCATGCGGAGGTGAGATGACCGCGATTGTCCGGCCGCAGGATGATCCTCAATCTGAGATTGGAATATTCCCTGGCAGGCTCGAAGTGAACGCTCCGGGACACTCACTTATAATTGAAAATCTTCATCCTGCATTCGCTTTTGAGATGACGAACTGCTGGTACAACGGAGTGGATATTACAAGAAATGTAATGGACATTCTGGTTGATGTCAATGCAGTAACTGATCAAGTGAAAGCGTATGTCACTCTATTTAAACCGCACTGGATTTCTGCGGACGAAGTGGCAACGTACACTATTTTGTAGAGGTTAACAGTCCATGATTACAATGTCTAGAAAAGCCTTGATAAATATTTTGCATCGCACCACACTCCTTCTCATCGTTGGCCTGGTAGCGTTTTCATCCACTATCGTTCTGGCAAAAGGAAGTTTTGGTGGGGGCGGACGCAGCTCATTTGGTGGAGGAGGCGGGAGATCGTTTGGCGGCGGGGGTTCATTCGGAGGCAGCAGCCGATCTTCCGGGGGCGGATTTGGTGGCGGATTCAGCAGACCTTCCGGCGGGAGTTCATTCGGAGGGAGCTCGGGCAAATCTTCGATGGGAAGTTCATTCGGCAGCGGTGGCGCTCCTAGAAGCAGTTCTTCTTTTGGCGGAAGCAGAAGCATGGGAAGTTCTGGCGGATCCTTTTCCCGAAGTGGCAATTTCGGTAATTCTGGAATTGGGCGATCCACCAGCATGGCGCCGGCGTACGCATCCAGTCGACCAATGAGCACCAGCAGTTACTACTATGGTGGAAGGTACGTTCCTGCGTACCACTACGGTGGTTTCAGCCACTACAGTTTCTACTGGGGTTCGCCCATGTGGTACTACTACACTCCCTTTCACCCAGCATTTTACTACGGTGCGCCAATGTACTATAATGGCGTGATGTATCCTGGAGAGTTTAGCTGGAGTCACATGATCATTTCAGTGATCGTATTTATATTTATTTTCTGGCTGATTGGCAAAATATTCTTCAGCCGAAAAGGCGTACGTTACTCCAGCTATTAAAGTCTCTATTGCTCCTTAGGCACTTCATCCTCACCCTCTCTCAAAACAGGAGAGGGTGTGATATTTTCCTCAATTTCCCCCACGCTTCGAGCACGCATGGTATACTGACTATCACAATTTACGATAAACAGTCAAAGATTTTTTAAGATATGAAACAACAGCAGCCGCATCCTAAAAGCGCAGAAATCGAAAAACAGCAAAACACGCGTAAGCAGGTATCGTATAATCGAAGGGCACGCCACGAATATGAGATACTGAATACATACGAAGCGGGCATGGTGCTGGTGGGTACGGAAGTGAAATCGCTGCGAGCTGGGAAAGTCAATATCCAGGACGCCTTTTGCAAAATCGAGAACAATGAGTGCTGGCTTTATAACATGCATATCACTCCTTACGAACTTGGAAACCGGTTTAATGTGGAGCCAACCCGTAAACGCAAACTGCTGCTTCACCACTGGCAGATTCAAGAACTGCGCAATAAAATGGAGCAGAAGGGTCTCGCAGTGGTGCCGATCTCCCTCTATTTTCTGCGCGGATTTGCAAAAATGGAGATAGGCATCGGGCGCGGTAAAAAGCTTTATGATAAACGAGAATCCATTGCCGAACGCGATCAACTGCGAGATGCTCAGCGTGAGCACGCCCGCAGAGAATAGTATGAGTATTACCTCTTATTATTTTTTCTCGTTGGGCTTATTCGCTGCGTCGGTTTTAAACATATCCCCTTTTTTTCAATATAAAAATATTGGCCCTACAATAATGCAAATCAGAATCTGATAATTAAGATGTTGAAACAATCGCAATTATTTTTAGACCAGACTAAATATTTAATTCATTACTATGTTTTATTAATTTAATACTGGTACAATAATATTTGTATGGCAGCTTACGATTATGGTGCTTAAGGATTATCATGAACAATTCAAAACAGGCGTTTACTCTGATTGAGCTCTTAGTTGTTATCGCGATTATTGCTGTATTGGCAGCTATACTATTCCCGGTTTTCGCGCAAGCAAGAGAAAAAGCACGGCAGACAAGCTGTCTTTCAAATCTCAAGCAGATCGGACTCGCCACCAGCATGTATGCTCTGGATTATGATGAAAGTGTGGTGCATACTGAACTGGGTGGAGATAAGGGAGATGAAAACGAGAGATACTGGGGAGATATGCTGCAGCCCTTCCTTAAGAATTGGAATATGCTTACTTGCCCTAGCGCTGGCGGGCAGGCAGTGAAGTTCAAGAATGGAGCAGGCAGTTTTAGCGAGCAGTGGGCGTACCATTATGGAATAAATGATATCACTGATGATTCTCCTTCGTGTACTCCGTCTGGCTCCTCGAACGGCCCAGACAGCCCATATTGTACTCACATTGGAGTTGCAGGCCAGGCGCTTTCGACTATTAGTTATCCCTCTGAAACCATTTTGATCGCGGACAGCCTGCCCGCCAATTCAGATACTGGGGATGTCAGCACGGGCATTTCAGGCAGTTCAAATCCTTCTAATCTCGCACATAGCCGGCATGAGATCAACTGGCAGCTTGGTCACCGAGATAGTACATATCTTCAGGTCGATGGGCAGTCTCAGGATGCATATCCACGCCACACGGATGGATTCGTTTATGTTCTCATTGACGGCCATTCCAAATGGCGTAAGCGAACAATTCAAAATGGCAGGTTTTCTGGCGGGTCAAAAGATATTGAGTGGATAGCGAGTCGACCATAAATTTGATTCTTCAGAGTCTCTTGCAAAAGTCTGATTAAACCTTTTTGCCTAACCCCCTAAGAGGGTGGGTCAAAAGTCTCTTTCGGACTGTAAATGGGCTAAAAGTCGCTATTTTTCAATGGCAGATCAGCGTCAAAAAAATCTTCGTCGCTTGTATGGGCATTGTAGAGCGTTTTTTTTCAATCGAAAATTTCAGAAAG
>JANXSG010000151.1 GCA_025352825.1 Chthonomonadaceae bacterium
CATGAACTACAGGAATTGTGCCGGAATCTACACCGTGAGAAGTTCGTGCAACGGAGGCGCTTTTACAAGCGCTCTCAGATCGGAAGTGTCGAGAATTTCGATAAAATTACATACCGGCTGTTTTGCCAATACATTCAGCAAGCGCTGGATATCCGTCTGGACGAATTCCTTTACACCATCGAGATGGGTCTCGCTCACTTCGAGAAGTCTTGCATAACTGTAGAAAGTGATACCCCAGGCAGTTTTCACATCGGTGTCGGTATGCAGAATAATATTATCGTTGAGAGCAATTGCCCTTGAAAAATTCTCATCAAACACTTCAAACGTTACTTCCAGGACATCCTCATCCTGCTCATATACTATCTCAAATGAAGCCATCCTGCTTCCTCTTTTCTTCTCATGTTATTGTACTTTCTGAAACAATCCACCGGTAGTAAATTGGGAAATTGTAAAACGTCTGGATCCAGTGACTTAATTACTCAGGAAGCAGCATTACAAGATATGCTTTGACAGCGGTGTCCACCATAACAAGTATTAATTCGTTGGCGATTGCTTGCGAGATCAAAAGCCGATCAAATGGATCTCTGTGTAGTGCAGGTAAATGAGCCAATGGAGTTAGGTCTGTATCTTCTAGCGTTAGACAGTTGATTTCATGGCGAATTCTTTGCTGAGGAATATATTTCAGAGGGATATGGAAAAGGAAGTTTTCCAAGATGAATTTGATACTTGCTTCTCAGTTCGAAACAACACTCGGATAAACTTCATTTGCAGAAGATTGAATGGCAGACCTCCAGGAAGTGGAAAGTCTGTCGTCATCGCTTATAACCCACAGGAATATATGTGTAGCAAGGAGCAACCTCATTTGTTCTCAAAATCGGCAAATACAGCATACGGGAGAGGATCGTCGAATCCTGATGGAATCTTAAACTCTCTACGACAGAGACCAAAGGGGCGTAGCTGTGCTTGCGAATGAGTAACAGGCCTAAGTTCTGCAATCAGTTTGTCAGCCTGATTTATCAGAAACGACTCGCCAGCACGAACACTTTGCATATGTCCCGAAAAGTCGCGTTCCATTTCCTCTAGTGTGATTATTTTCATAACTTGATTATAACCAAATAGAATGAAATGCACAACAATTAACAAAACTGACGGTTTCGTGTTTGTCTACTCTCGGATTCCAAGAATAATATGACTCTATATTCAAAATTACCAGGTCAGTTTAAATATCTTATTCATCTCGATATCCACTTTGTTCTGCTGAACATCAAGTGTAATCGAGAATACGACGGCTTCTACAAACAACTATAGCCAAGTCCATATACGATCTAAAGTCGCTCGGGTTTCCGTCTTAAGTCGTTTTGTATCGATTTTTATCCGGTCAATCTCTGCCTGATCTTGTCTCATAGTTTCGCTGAGAAGGAGCATCTCAGCTAAATATGCAGCGATAATTTTTTTGAATCCGCTTCTTTTTGCGGTTCGGGGAATTGAGATATGATTGTTTCCATTATATCACTTCAAAAAAAGTATATCACGAAACAAATTTACACACAAGTCCAGTACGGTTAGTAACTTAATTCCCACCCGATCGACTACCATTGCTCTCCTCGGGTGCCCGTATGTTTTTAAATATATCCGAACCAACTATTCCGCAAAGAGCGCAGCGAGTACCTGTAGAACCATTTGCTGTTCTCCTTCTTTTATCCGACCGAGCCGTCGTACCAAACGAGTTTTATCTACAGTTCTCAATTGGTCTAATACAATCTGTCCGGACTTCCCTTGAAATGTACAGCGTACACGCGTAGGGTAAGTATTCCCTTGTGTCGTCATCGGTGCAATTATGACCGTAGATATATTGCGATTCATCTCGTCGGGTGAAATTATCAAACAAGGCCTAGTTTTTTGTATCTCACTTCCAACAGTTGGATCAAGATTAACTAAAATAATATCGAAACGCCGGACTACCATTCCCACTCAGAACTTTCCCAGTAAGTGGAAGTGAGAGCATTTCCATCTAAAAGTATATCATCCCCGGCCATTGACATAGAATTAAACTGTTCTTCCCAGTTATGTCTGGGCGAATGAATCGAGCGCAGTATCAGTTGATCTGATTGCATTTCTATTTCAATATCGCCAGATAACCCCGCTTGCTCGATAAGCAGTTTTGGTATGCGGATACCTTGGGAGTTACCGATTTTAATTAAACGGGTTGTTATAAATGCGTTCATTTAAAATACCTAATAGATAATAATGTAATTACATTGTATACCCAAATCGTGCTATTGTCAAGGGAAAACAGCTATTATGAACTTTTCTCATTTACAATCCCACGGTTGCCTATGCTGCGAAAGTCATAACATTCCTATCAAATAGCCGATAATAATCATTTGGACCGTAATTCGCAAGCTAAAGGTCGCTTCTCAGACAGCATTGACACTGCAGATATCATTTCGGTATCTGAACTCTTCGTGGCCCACCCATCCGATGTAAGCCATATACGACAATACGAATTAGATGTGTTTTACATAATATTATGCTTCGTTATCTGATTTGCTGCCAGGTGGCAAGCCACGTTCAAATCTAAGCAAATATTTTCAAGGCGAAGTTGCTGCATTTCTTTCTCTTGCTCTGCATTCTTACGGTCATGCTGGAGTTCGAGTATAAGACGTTCTACAACGAGAGTTAGATTATTGAGCTCGTGACGGATGTCACGAATTTCATCTCGTATTTCTTTTATATCCGCCTTATACTGCTAGACATCTCGTGTTAGCGAGAATAGCTGTTTTGACATGGCGACGGCTTCTTTGAACATTTACAGCATAGTCCGTATACGATCTAAAGTCGCACGTGTTTCCGTCTTAAGTCGTTTTGTATCGATTTTTATCCGGTCAATCTCTGCCTGATCTTGTCTCATAGTTTCGCTGAGAAGGAGCATCTCAGTTAAATATGCAGCGATAATCTTTTCCGATTCCGCTTCAGATTGCGGTTCGGGGAATTCAGATACGATAGTTTCCATTGTATCACTTCAAACAAAGTATATCACGAAACAAATTTACATGCAAAAAGTCTTGTAAGGCGAGTAGTATGTTTCCCAGCCATCCCACACCATTACCACTGAGTGTTTCCCCGGTCTGGGTAATATAACATTACGATATACTCGGTTAATGAGATATTCCAAGCTGATATTCCATTCGAGCTAGCTTATGTTCCATTCTTTCATATTCCGAAACCATAGCTTCACGGGACATAGAAGGAGTGATCGTACCATCTGATGCTCGTTGTAAGAATGCGTACTTTGATACGGGTTCGTCTTCGTAACCCTCCGATTTCTGAAACTGAGACGTTTCCATAAAGCCCAACTTTTCGTAAAGAGAAACTGCAGATTCATTGAACGACATGTAGTTGATCACAATACGTTCGCAGTCAGCATTGTTTGAGAGTTTTTCAATAACCAGCCGCATCGCACTTTCGCCATAACCATGTCGTTGATGTTTTTCATCTATAATGAGGCGATGGATTTGATAATCTGTCGATTCATCGATACAAGAGTATGCTAGCAAGCCTACCATTGTTTCATCATTGTAGATCGTGAACAGTTCAAAAGACGGGAGATTCAGAACATATTCAATCATTTCAGGGGTTTCTTCGATTACTGCATTGTACCTCTGTTCATCACTCACTCGCAAATTCAGACATTCAGGCAAATTATCAGAGGTTAGAGGTCGGAGTGTGATCGCCATTATATCTCTCCTGATTAATCGTTATTTTGAGGCCTAAATAGTTGATTGTTTCTATCATTTGCTCATCATCCTTTTATCGAGAGCATAGGTTCTTGACAGGTTAGATTAAGTATTTCGATACATCAACATGATTACCACGACCGATTTGAAGCATCAGCCATTTACCATTTTCATACAGAATGTGAATGTGCCAACCATCGCCATCGGCTCCGTGCTTAAGATTAAAGGTCGGGAGCAACTCTCTTAAAAACCCTATTGGAATAGACACAATATATTCTGGAGTACCACATGCAAACGACACGAATGCATGGTCAGCTGATGAAATAATTCTCAATTGCCGTTCCCTTAAATTCCACCAATATCTCTCCCCTTCATACTTCTTTGATACGATGCAGCACACGCCAAATTTATCATCAGCACTGAACTTGCATCGACCGGATTTACGTGACATGGTTATATCAAGGTGTTCCTCAATTCGTGATATACAATCTGACCAATTGGGTGCTTCGATATCATGATTTTGAGGACGTCCTGATTTGGAACCGGTTGAATTCATCATACAAATTGAGGAGTCAGGCTTTTTAGGCTTAATAGTATTTTCAGTAACAATCGAGATTACATCTGATTCTTCGACGATGGCACGCATGACAGCTAAATTGAGGCGATTCAATTCGTCGGCTTGTGGAACTTCGATTACCTTAAGTAGGCGAGAAGCAGTATCAAGATATCTAGAAGTATCCTTTAAGTTCATCTTATGTTCATGAGCGACATGGTTTCTCCAATCCTTGAGCTCGAAAACGAGACTCCTATAACTTCCTATCTTTGATTCTGCAAAAACATCATTCCATTTGAAGATAATCGTCTTGAGCAAACCTTGTAAATCCCAGTGCGGCTTACCATTTACCCATTGACAATTGCTCTTAAATTCCCATCCTTGTCCGTAAGCATTCCACATATTCTCTTCGACGAATGGACTGAGCCCATCCTTAGCGATATCACGGCACTTTGTAACGATTATATCAGTTGAATTTTCCATGGATGCCTTTTTGCAAAAAAGTATGTATGTTTGCTATACAAAAATATAAGCAGAATATAGCAAGCTTAATTCACTGTGTCAATGTACTCATAATAAGGACATAAAATGTGGAAAATTCGCTAAAAAGAAAATGATCCTCCCCCGATTTTGTAGACATTAAGTTAAGGGGGTATTCAAGCTAGCTAGACGTTGTTTATGTCTTTGCTCGAATGCTTCAGGACTGAGATAGTCCAAAGCTGAGTGTCTGCGTTTTCGGTTGTACCAGGTCTCGATCCACCCAAATATTTCATTCCTTGCTTGTTGTGTTGTGTTAAATCGTCGTCTATATATTAGCTCCTTTTTGAGACTGGCAAAGAAGCTCTCTGTGGGAGCGTTGTCCCAGCAGTTTCCTTTGCGGCTCATGCTGCAGGTTATTCCGGCTTCTTTGAGCCTGGCCTGGTAATCGATACTGGCATACTGGCTCCCACGATCACTATGGCAGAGGAGATTTCCTTCCGGATGTCTGCCTGTAAGAGCCATCTCTAATGCCGTAAGTACAAGGCTGCGTTCAAGTGTTCTTGCCATAGACCAGCCTACTACTTTCCTGGAGAACAGATCAAGGACAACTGCCAGATAGAGCCAGCCTTCGCCAGTCCAGATGTAAGTGATGTCAGCGCTCCAGCAGGCGTTAGGCACCTTGGAGCTGAACTGGCGTGCAAGTACGTTTTCGGCGACTGGAAGAGCATGATTGCTGTCCGTAGTTACTTTGAAACGTTTTGGAGTGAGAGCTGTGATCTCACAGGCATGCATCAGACGAGCAATACGTTTTTCACTGGCCGCGAATCCTTGCCTTTTGAGTTCCTGATAGATACGCGGGCTGCCATAGGTCTCATTGCTCTTTTTATGAACTGCCTTGATCTGCTCTGTCAAGCATTTGTTTTCCTGAGCGCGAGTGCATTCCGGGCGTTTCAGCCAGGCATAGTAGCCGCTTCGAGAGAGGCACATTGTTCGGCATAGTGCCAGCAAAGAGAACTGCCCCGTATATTTTTCTATGAAAAGGTATCTCACCGAAGGGGCTTGGTGAAGATACCCACTGCCTTTTTTAGGATCTCGTTCTCCTCCATAAGGCGATTATTTTCACGCTGCAGTTTTGCGAGTTCAGCGTCTCTAGGGTTACCGTGCCCAGGGAAGGGATTTTCGGTTTTAGCTTCTATTGCGTTCTTCCAGACATGAAGGACATTGCCTGAAATGCCAAGATCGCGAGCGGTTTGAGCGACGCTACCTCGTTCCTTGGCCAGCGTGACGGCTTCTTGCTTAAACTCTTGAGTATATGATTTTCTTGATGCCATTGGGTTCCTCGCTTATGGGATTTGAATAGTCTACCCGAGCAGCGATACCCTCTTAACTAACTGCCCACTATTTCGACGGAAGTCCAAAATCCCCCTTCTTGAATATGATCGAGACGAGGGATTTGTGCTGGTGCCATATTTGTATATATCTATGGATTGACAGTAAGTGCAGCCGTTTTGGTGATGACTCCAGTCGAGGCCGAAATAATTGGCTTCGCCTGCGAGCCTACCGGTGAAGTGGTGACGTTGAATGCAGCTGTTTTATGGCCTGCAAGTACAGTCACTGTCCCCGGTACGGCAGCAGTACCGGGTATACTGCTGCTCAGGTTCACCACCAGATAACCTGTGGGAGCATTTCCCGTCAGCGTTACCGTGCCCACGCTGTTCTGTATACCACCATGAACAACCGTCGGTTTCAGGCTAAGCGCCGAAATTAGCGGAGCCTTCACTGTGAGTAATACCGACTTATCCACCGCATTATAGACTCCGTGAATTGATGCGGTAGAGTTCGCGGCTACTGGTGATGTGGCGATCGCGAATGTGGCAGAAAGCGCCCCAGCAGGAATGGTGACGCTAGCAGGAGCAGCAGCAACTAGGGGATTTGTGCTGCTCAGTGAGACAACTACTCCACCCACAGGAGCTTTGCCTGTGAGGGTTGCAGTACCTGTCACCGTAACACCACCTACCACTGATGCCGTGCTCACTTTAACCGCACTAAGCGCTGGAGGAGTAATAGTGAGAGTTGCACTCTTCGAACCTCCACCAAACGAGGCCGTAATGGAAGGCTTGGTAAGGCTGACTACTGGAGTTGTAGCGATCGTGAATGTGGCAGTTTTCGCTCCGGCCAATACAGTGATAGAAGCAGGGAGTGTCGCCGCACCGTTGCTGCTTGCGAGACTGATTACCAGTCCACCCACAGGAGCAACAGCACTCAGCGTAACTTTACCAGTAGAGGTTTTGCTTCCGATAACGCTGGTCGGTGAAAGTGTAACTGATACCAGCTTTATTGGAGTAACTGAGAGAGCTGTCTGAATCAAGGTGCCGTTTAGTGAAGCCGCAATATTGAGGCTCTTAGGGCTCAATACAGTGGATGCGGTTACAGGGAATTGAGCTGATGTTTGCCCAGCCAGCACAGTTACACTGGCTGGCACTATGGCCGCTGCAGTATCTGAACTGGTAAGAAATACCACTTTATCGGCGTTCGATACGCTATTGAGTGTTACTGTTCCCGTTCCAGCATTGCCTCCGGAGAGGATTGCCGGAGTGAGGGTCAGCGTGGTTGGAGCTATAGGATTGACAGTGAGTGTGGTCTGGCGTGTAACTCCGTTGAAAGTCGCCGATACTGTTACTGTCTTTTGTGTGGATACATTTGAGGCAGCTACAGCAAACTGGACACTTAGCTCACCAGCAAGAACGGTAACGCTGGCCGGAACAGTAGCCGATGCAGGATCTGAGCTAGTAAGCATGACTATTGTACTGGAAGCTGAAGTGGTATTCAATGTGACAGTCCCACTACCCGTATTATCACCCATAAGAGTACTGGGGTTTAGCGAGACGAAGTCGGGAATCACTGAAGAAGTGAAATTCATTGTAAATGCAGCATCAATTCCCTGTAAAGGCTGCTGAATGGGAACTCCGCCTGCCTGAAGCCAGTTGGGCAGTATTGTGTCACTATCGGAGAACAGGCTGTCGGTGAAGTACCAGTTCCCATCGGCATAGACGCCTCCAGCACTTCTTCGGCCTGCCTGCCTGCCTATCCCGCCACTCTCATTCGTCCATACGGCGATGTAGTTCA
>JANXSG010000288.1 GCA_025352825.1 Chthonomonadaceae bacterium
GAGATATCCATGCCCCTGCTGGGAAGAATGGTGAAATCGAGGCCGCTCCCTGTAGTCACATCCACAGCAAGCACGCCATCTTCTCTACCTTCGATAAGGCGATATGGTTTTATACGAGCAATTTGACTAATATCCCCAACATAAGTGAGCAGCTCTTTACGTGTATAATTTTTTCCATATAAATTGGGCATAAATTTTGTCCTAATCAGTGTGAGGAAATAGCAAAAATCAAACATTATCTTTCTGTTGGATACTTTTACAATTGCCTCGTGCGCAGTATAATGTTGATACAAGATTAAGTATCTAAATGCACAATTCCTGCAACACGTGACATAAGCATATTGTTTCCATATGAAACTCTAGCAGGATACGAAGCGTCTTAATAGTATGATTGGTTAACAGAGCAATTTGGAATCATATGATTCCGATTACGATCACTCACATTTCAGGTATAGAACATATTTTTGAAAAAAACAAAAATATTCAAAGGAGTAAATTTCATGAACCCTAATTGTAACAATTTTAGAACCCGCGCTGTGCTTAGTTTGTTAGTTTGCACATTTTCTCTTTGTGCAGGTCTCTCTGGCATGGCATCACCACGGCACTCAAAGTCCGCAACACTAAGTTCGGGAACCGTGGTGCCAGTGACGCTCAACGACATCTTGAGTTCGAATAATTCCCAGCAGGGGGACAAGTTTACCTGCTCTATTAAAAGTGATGGAAGTGATTTTTATAATCAACTTCCTTCTGGTACTGTAATTGAGGGCTATGTGCGTTCTGCCAAGCCAAAACACGATAAAACTGCGGGTGTCCTTGATCTTGCATTCAACAGATTGCGTTATCCAGACGGCAGATCCTATCCCATCACAGCAGCGCTCATAGGTTTGGATAACAAGAGTGTGACAAAAACTGATAATGGGCGCATTATTGCTAAACGAGGGCATAAAACTGATAGATTAACATATGTGGGCTATGGAGCAGGGGCCGGGCTAATTGTGGGTCTGTTAACCAAAAGCACGGTACAGGACACGGTAATCGGCGCTGGCCTTGGTTACTTATTTGGCGCTCTAGAAAAAGGTAAAACTGATCCCAAAGATGTCAATCTTAAAATAGGCACGGAGATGGGGGTTCGCCTCGACCGCAGCCTATCCGTAGCGGCTTATCAAGGTTCGAGCAGCGCAGGAGATCGGGCAATTTTAAGATCGGCCGATAGATCAAATGATCAGCAATCTGATGGTTCTACAGGATCCTCATCAGATCAAAACGTGTCATCAGGATCAAGCAAAATTGGGGTTCTGGTCGGTGATACAAATGTGGTATTCGATTCCAATGTACAGCCAGTTAAATCTCACGACACTGTGCTCATACCAGTTCGGCCTGTACTCGATGCAGCCCATGTTACATTTAAAGTGAAGTGGTCTAGTCAGACATTGACAGTCCAGCACAATGGAACGAGCATTAAAGTGGCGGGAGGCAGCAGAATAGCGGTTCTGAACAATGGCACCGAACGCGTACGTATGGAGGCTCCTGTCACCAAACTTAATGGGACTCTCTACGTCCCTCTGAAATTTCTTAGTCTTGCTACGGGCTTAACAGCAGTCTGGGATGAAGCTAGCCAGACAGTTCTTCTTTCTCAGGATAAATAGAGATTGTTAATGATCAAGCTCCAGAGGCAATTGCAAACGTCGGGTGTATACACCTGTTTCAGCCCTTACCCCCGACCCCCTCTCCCAAAAACAGGAGAGGGGGATCAACATCGACTACCAAATTCTCTCCCCTTCGAGGTACAAAGATATCTGGAAAGAGAAGCAACGGGTTAGGTAATAACGGTTTGCGTGATGTGAACATATTTTAATATCTGCCTCCCAGGCATACTACTATGAATGAATCATGGTTGGATGTCGGGGTTTTTATTACGCCAGATAAAATAGCGAACAGCCATATCTATTATGTGATCTTAACATAAATTCAACAATTAACTACTCATAATAGCTATTTTGCCTATTGCACAATTTGACACTATGAGATATACTGGTACTGTAACATTCCATTTATGGGTATTGGGCAATCGCATTGCTACACTTGAGGTAAACACATCATGATTATACTAAGGCTCACCCCCCCCCATATTCGCTTTGAATAGCAAATATGCGCTTGCAAACAAAATAGTCACGATCACACTTCGATCTCTACTCATTTTGCTGGCTGTGTCAGCACTCGCTTCCAAATCATACGCGCAGTCGGTGGGCAGTATCACTTTTCAATCTGGCACGATATCCGCCGGAGCAAATACGAACGCTACCATTCAGATCAGCGCAGCAGCGCCTGTTAACGGATTCCAGTGCACTCTCAGCGCATCCAATGCTAATATCTCTTTTCCAAATCTAGTGGTGGTTCCTTCGGGTGCAACTTCGCTCACTTTCAGGGTATCAGCAAATCCAGTGTTGTCTGCAGCCACTTCCCGCCTCAACGTGAACGGAACCGCCTTTGCCGATCTGAATATCAATCCGCAGGCTTCTTATACAACTGTTGTTAGTGAGGACGCATTTATCAACTGGCCTCAGCCGCTAAATTGGGGTACATCGAATGTTCTTATCGCGAAGAATGGGCTTGATAGTATTCGGCGAGCTTCGTTTCTCAAGTTTGATCTCACAAATGTAACTGTCGCTCCTGTTTCGGCGACGCTTCGCCTGACCCAGCCCTACTCCGCTAACAACGGTACTCTTAGTATCGGATGTTACTCTGTTCCGGATACCACCTGGACAGAGACGACGATCACGGGTACGAACGCTCCAAGTTTGCAGCTCGATTCGAACAGTAATATGCTGGTGAGTACCGGAACGTTGCGCGATACCCAGACAGTCTGGTTTCAACCCGTTCAGAACGTACCGGGCCCAGTTTCCTTCGATGTTACCAGTTTTATTCAAGCTAATATTGGCCATCTCGTAACACTGCAGCTTGTAAGCCTGACACAGTCAAATCTATCTCTATCTATCAATAGCCGTGAAACCGGAGGCAGCACTGCCCCGGCGCTTATGCTCTCCTTCAACGCTCCGGCTCTCACTGCACAAGTTGTCAGCTCCTCCCAAGCCACCCTCACCTGGAACGATCCCACGACAACACGAGATGGTTACGAAATCGAGCGAAAAGACGGTGGAAGCAGTACATGGAATGTTATCTACTCAACTGAAGGCGCTATTTCTGGGACAGTAGATACCTACTTAGCTGGTGGTGCGAATTTTTCGTATCGTATGCGCGGGTTTACCGGCAGCACGTATACCGCTTATAGCAATCAGGTAAACGTCAGTACGAATGCAGGAGATACCATCCCCAATTGGGGTTACCTAGCCGCTTATCCTACCGGCGCCTCAAGCATACGTCTCTATTGGCCTACAATCGCAAATGCAACACAATTCCAGGTCTTTCGAGCGACTGACTCTGGGCAATATAATTATTTACAGCCACTCGCAACTTTACCTGGTACAGCTCATTACTTCGACGATACTAATCTAATAGCTTCCCAGCAGTACTATTATATTGTGCGTGTTAGTACTTCTGATAATAAACACGCGGATTCCAGCGAAGATAATGCTACTCCAGATGTAAATGCTATTCCATGGAACGGAACTTCAAGCCAGATATTTCAAAAAGCGTATCAGCTTGCGAGTTCAAATATTGCTGACGGCGAGATCGGTCTTGACGTTGGCAATCTACGCATAATGGCGCCGGATGCCTGCATTTATATTTACGGGACAAATTCAGCACTTCCACCGGATGGCTCAGTCGATTACTTAAATGGCCAAATGACACTTTCAGGGCTTACCACAGTAATGCCTATATTAGAAACAACATCGTTAATGAGTAGCCCCGCATCACATCTATCAGGAGGAACGGTAAGACGTGCCGTATCATCGCCTTCATTGAATAATCAATCAGTAACTGGAATTAAAGGAACATTTTATGTTCCAAACAAAATTGATTATAATGGATTTCAATACTTCAATTTTCCCGCTGCCTATACTAGCGATAGTAAAGTGCATCAACCCGTTACGGGCCATTGTTATATTGGAACATACGATCCTGATCCTGGGATTATGATTGATGCCGGGGTGCAATATAATATAGCTAATTTTCCAAATAGCAGTTATCAAGATCGGTGGAGAGTATTCCTTCGTATTAGTGATGGAAGACCATTACATGGATATGTCGACAGTATCTCGTTTCGTGCAAACGGCGGCGCAAATTCAGTAACTGCAGGTACTTCCGGTTTGCAAGCAGGATATTATATTGACGAACGGTTAAACATCATTCGCACAACTAAGATAGTACTTTTCCGGGTGACGATTTCTGATATTTTTGGCATCTTTTTTGATACATACTTCGTAGATGCCGCTAAAACGGCACCTATCGTGAATCGCATCAATCCAATAACAGGGCAATCTATCAAAACTAATTTTAACAATCCGCGTATGAAACGCGTGGTATCAACCGACGATGACCCAGATTATCTCAAGAATAAAGTTCTTACTCCATTTGTTGACGTAGAATTTAAAGGGCATAATATTGACCCATTTTTGGGAACTTATAAAGATAGTACTTATTTTAAAAATATATACTGGCTTGGAGGTATGTTATACACACAAGGAACAGGATGGCTACAATGGTCCCAGTTTGATACTACAAGTCCTGAATTCAACTATTTATCGAAATATTCAGGATTCTCAGGGCCTATTACTTTATCGCCATCAGGCGGCCGACCATATGAAGAAATCATTTCAATCGTTCATTGATTGTGCTGAGGATCTTATCATTGAGTACATGTAAATCCTCATCATGCTTATTTTTAGGATAACCAACGTGAAAAAACGAATCTTTTATATGATGGTATTCATATCAATTTATTTACTTGATATAGGTTCGCAATCAGGATATACTGAGAAATTATTTAGCCAATCAAAAACAAAGGTTCTCCAAACAAATTCTTGGCTTGAAATACATCGGCGATTTGTTTTATTTCCTAATATGGTCGGAATACAATTGCTTATTGCTCATTCAAAGATACCAGGTAGATGGATTGCGAATATTGCTCCTGACGAGAAGCATTTGGTCATCGCAGAAGACTTACAAAATCCGAAATTTGCACACGATTTCTACTTATACGATGTAACAGGCAATCTTATAGGATTGCTTGCAAAACAAGATGAGAAACTGTATACTGCCACTTGGTCCTGCAATAGTCAATATCTATATGGTCGATCAATTTATGATATTAAGGCACGAAAGTTAGCTGAATACGATGAAGCAGCGAAATTTTTTGAATGGAGTTTGATCGGAGACAGCATCGTTTACTCGAACGATAGTACGTTTCAACAAGCATACATTGCCAAAATTTGGGATGATACCGTCACTCGAAGAAAAACTAGAGAAAATGACATTGTAGATTTGTTAGGCGAAGCATATCCTGTTGCACTCAACGTAGCTCAAAAGACAGGCACGAGGAGCGGTTCGGGGCGGGGTTATAATACTGATATGTATGCACGTTCCTTATACCCATCTCCTGATGGCAAGCGCGTTCTGCTTCAGAATATCTGCTTTCCATCTTCGGACTTGATTGATTCCCCAGATGATCATTGCGATTATTATATAGTGAATAAAAATGGAATTCATATCCAGGTAAGCAAATTTGGATTTGAAGAGACAGTATTTACTCAGTGGCTAGATAATCGCTATTTAGTCGGCTGGTTCCACCCAACGATTGCCGACTATGATGAGAAAACTCATTACCTAAAAAATACTGTCCAGATGGTGTTATGGGATACGGATAAGAACCGTATATGGAAAACTCCATTTCCTCGCCACTTTGCAGACGATGCATTACATTGGAGATTGGCAGCTGCTAAGAAGTAAATATAAGGCTCTGAGGAGCAAATAGATAAATTGCTTTTCAAGAAAGATTGAATCATCTCCCTAACAGTGAGTTATTTGTTCTTTGAGATAGGAAGCCAATTATAGCCCCCGAAATACAATAAAGCCCCGGCGGCAGTTTGCACTGCCGCCGGGGTCTATCTCTAGTTTAAGCGGATGGCTCGTTTTCGCGAAAGCTCTGGGCAGCTCCTCGAACGAAACAATCTCGATTGTGCACTGAACTTTCTCTTTCTATTTAGTTATTATATCAGATTCGGAACTATCCGAATCTGATATTGGAGAGAGCCATGAAATCATATAAGCATTGTATCAATATTGGCATCGTGCTTTTATCTATATTTGCCTACAGCAACCCAGTCTATTCACAGAATAAACTGAATAAAAACCAACTACAAACACCAAAAAATACTAATTCTATCAATTGGCTACAATTACGACATATACTAGTTGAGTTTCCGAATAAAATAACAGTCCAGCTTTTAATTGCACATTCACGGAAACCACATAGATATGTAGAAAATATTGCTCCTGACGAAAAACGATTTATTGTCTCGGATGAAAAGACTCTATGGGATGAATATAAAGACCATTCACTCTATGATGAAAAAGGAATGCTGATTGGCTTAATTACTTCAAAAGACAATGGTTGGTTTTCTGGTTTTTGGTCGCATAGCCAGAGATATTATATTTCAGCAACAGGTTCATTATACGATTTAGAGAAGCTTAAATTCATAGAACATATCTACGGGGGGTTCGAATGGAGCTTGATTGACGATCGTTTGGTACATTCCAGGTCGGATATGAGTAATATTAAGGTCGGTGATTTGAAGGATTTAAAGGATGCGATTGTATCAGAGATTCATGGCAATGAATTGGTTAGCCACAATGCCAATACATCTGAAATATCTAAACTTGTTGGTGATGCCTACATCCCTGCACTTCATGCAGGATATACAATAGATCCTTATTGGCTTGGAAGTGGATATGCTACGCAAGATCGATGGAGTTTATTTCACAGATATTTAAATCCATCGCCAAATGGGCGTAGAGTTTTGCTCCAAGGTTTCAGACATCACGTTTAT
>JANXSG010000296.1 GCA_025352825.1 Chthonomonadaceae bacterium
AACGAACCCGGATACTGAAGAGATCACCGGCGAAACTTATGGGCCGTTAAAAGTTCTCTGTGAGCAAGAGGTGATTCAGCAATTTTCACGAAACTCATTGATTATCCGCCCTGGTGTTATCGTTGGCCCGTATGACCCCACAGACAGATTTACGTACTGGGTGAATCGAATTTCTCAGGGCGGAGATGTGGCAGCGCCAGGGAATCCTGATCAGCCTGTCCAGTTCATTGATGGGCATGACCTTGCGGAGTGGATACTGCTTCTGCTTGATAAGCAAACTACCGGAGTATTCAACGCTATTGGCTTTAATGAACCGATAACAATGGGCAGTATGCTGGAAACCTGCAGCACTGTTTCGCAAAGTAATGCCAACTTTATCTGGCTGCTGGAAAAATTTCTTCTAGACAATAACGTTGCCCCCTGGAAAGAGATGCCTATATGGCTCCCAGTAGAATCGGAAGGAGGTCTCGGACACATTGATAATGTGCGAGCAACTGAGGCTGGACTCACCTTTCGCCTTCTTCATACAACCGTATCGGATACTCTGAAATGGATTAATGAAGAACGCCAGGCTGATGCACCATGGAAGGCTGGAATTACCAGAGATCGAGAACGTCAGCTGCTGGAAATGTATTCAAAATGAGGCTAATGAGTGTTAAGCCCTCATCCCCCCAACCCCCCTTCTCCCAAAAACAGGAGAAGGGGGAGCTAAACTCACTAGTCACCCCTCTCCCGTTTTTGGGAGAGGGGCCGGGTGTGAGGGCAAGTGGGAGAAATCTCAGCCCATGTAGGGAGCCTAAGCGACCGGAGATGGGCTTTGCAAATCCAGACCTGGGTTTTAACCCAGGGGGTTGGGGGATGCGGGCTTAATCGGAAGGGCTTTGCAAATCTTGACCCGTACTTTTGTATCGAATTGCTCCCACCCTTCGCCTTGCGGAATTTTAATCGCAACTGGTCGATTATGATCAACAACATCCAGCGACCACGACTGCCCACAAATCAGAAAACGAACCAATCGTGCCCAGTTTTGAGCGCTCTTCTCCAACTCTTCCGAATCACGTTCGATATTCGGGTAGTCTTCAAGGCGTACAATATCTTCTAGTTGGGGGCATTGGCAATGCATGGCAAGTTCAATCTTTTATTACGTAATATAACCTTCTGCCCAATTATCTTCATCAAGACAATAGCGATCAATATGAAAACCATCAGGGGCGTCACAAAAGCCAGGCTGCAAAAGCATCCTCAGGATAGCTTGTTCTGCGGCTTCATGGGTAGTATACACGCCGATCATTTTGACGTCTTCATCGTCCACTAACTCGTGAACATGTTACAAATAAAAACTTCCATAAGAGCTATACCAAAACCTTCGTCAAGCACTAAACCTGAAAGATAGCCAATAAGGCAATTATACCGCACTTTTACGTCATAATTTTGATGGCAAGTGAGAGGATAACTAGCCGAATGCACATGGTACTAAGTACAGTATGTGAATCTCGCTTTCCCGATTCTGAACGCAATGCGTTCAGATTATAAGATTTTTCACAATTCTCGACACTGCGCGTCAAGAATCGCGCAAATTGTCAGTTTTCTCTACAGGACTTGACTGTTTCTTGTTATCGGATTGAGCGAACCAGACGTAGAAGGTTGGAAGTAGGAACCATGCTAGAGGGCGGGATAGGGCGATATCTCCGATGACGGCGGTGAGGGGGCGTCAGGCATATGCTGCCTTGATGAGAGTACATTGCTATGGATCAGCCAACGTCTGGATGTTTATCGACCAGCCATTGAGAAACCCATGCGATCTTTACGTTTCTGGTTGATCTGATAGACAAAGGCTAGGACTTCGGCAACTGCCTCGTACATATCACCGGGAATTTCACGGCCGATATCCACCTGCTTATACAGAGCTCTTGCTAAAGGTGGATTCTCGACTATCGGCACATCGTTCAACTGAGCAAGTTCACGAATTTTAAGCGCCATCAGATCCTGCCCTTTTGCAACCACGATGGGGGCGCTTGACTTCTCTGCACTATATCTCAGTGCTACAGCAAAGTGGGTAGGGTTCGTGATGACAACATCGGCAGTAGGCACATCTTCCATCATTCGCTGTTTTGCAAGCTGCCTCTGCCGTGCACGCACACGCGATTTCAGAAGCGGACTTCCTTCCGACTGCTTATGCTCTTCCTTTACATCGTGCTTCGACATTTTGATAGATTTCTCATACGAATATCTCTGGAAAGCGTAGTCCAGAGCCGCCAGAATTAGCATCGTGCCCACGATGCGTGTTGTCATCCTGGTCGCGATTCCGGAGATGATACTGATCGACTGAAACAGATCCACCCGCGAGAGAATCATCAGTTGGCCAAAGCTGCCCCTAATCGTGGTGTACGCGATATACCCAATTATCGTGAGTTTGTAAATCGACTTGAAGAGCTCCACAAAACCTTGAGGAGAGACGAATTTTTTCAGTCCATTAATTGGGTTCAGGCGTTTGAAGTTCGGCTGAAGGGCTTCTCCAGCAATCATCGGGCCAGTTTGGGCTATGTTCACACAGATGCCCAGTACCATCGCCGTCGCCATCAGCGGACCCACGGCCCGGAAAATGGTCAGAAAGGCAGTCGCGCCTATCTTCATCACGTCCATTGTGTTGAGTTGAATTTGATCTAAATGAGAGAAAGTCTGTATAAAATAGGAGGATGTAATCTGGCCGGCTGCGCCTACAATCGCTCTTAATACTATAAACACACCCATCAGCACAAGAACTCCGGTAAGCTCTGTTGATTTAGGTACACGCCCCTTTTTACGCTCGTCTCCACGCCGCTTCGGGGTGGCAGATTCGGTTTTATCATCCGCCCCCATCGCCATCTATTTTGCCCCCCCAATCAAAGCATTCATTCCTATGGTAGTTCCAGCTATCATCTGTGAAGCTGCCATAGAGAGCATAGGCAGCAGCATCGCCACAATACTCATACCAATTATTATTTTTGCGGGCATCCCTACGATGTAGATATTTATCTGTGGAACCATGCGGGCCACCAGACCAAACGCAACATCTACTACAAGCAGTACACCTACTGCCGGCATCGCCACTCGCATCCCGAGCAGAAACATCTGATTAAGCATGGGAACCACTGTCAGCGCAAAACTAGCATTCGGGCTCACGGTGCCGGGCGCCAGCGCCTTAAAGCTATCGACTACAGATCCCAGCAGAATAAGATGCCCATTTAGAATTAAATAGACTGTCATGGTAACCTGATACTGAAAACTGCTGAGCAGCGATTCCTGATGCTCTGTGAAAGGATTGAAGATATTAGCAAAGGTGAATCCCATCTGCGTATCTGCTAGATAGCCCGCCATTTCGACTGCGGCAAAAAGAATTCTGGCTAGATATCCCAGCGCCAATCCAAACAGGCCATCCTTCAGCACCGTGCCTGCAAACAGGATGAGATTTTCAGGCACAGGGCCAGTTATTCCCGTCACCATAGGAGTGATAGCGATCGATAATAGAAGGCACAATCCAGCTTTTACCATGTGGGGGATGGCTCGGTTTCCCAGTAGTGGGGCAGCAACCAGCAGACAGCTCACCCTGGCAAATACCAGAATGAATGTATAAAAATCGTGTGTGCGGACGGCAAAATTGTCCATAATTTATACTGTCGCGAAAAGAGGCTACTTAATTACAGGGGACATGTGATTAAAGGTGTAGATAAAGAAATTCGTCATTGTGGAGAGCATCCATGGGCCAAAGACTGCTAGTGCAAGGATAACAGCGAGCAGTTTGGGCACAAATGTGAGCGTAAACTCTTGAATTTGCGTTACCGCCTGAAAAATACTCACCATGACACCTGCGATTAGCCCGCACAACAGTACTGGCATAGCGAGCTTTAGTGCTACAGAAAGAGCCCCGCGCCCTACTTCCAAAATATCTCGTTCGGTCAATACGATTCTCCGGATATCTCACGAAAGATAAAATAACAGTCAGCAACACTCTGAGTATGTGAAGGGCATGTAGTTGGGAAGACGATTTGAAGACGAAGACGAACTTCGAGCTTGATACTATTATCGGTAATTATGGGATGAGACATTAGGTAGGATTGCTGTTTATAATTACCGATATAATTGCAAAATCTGTTGTATCTCTCTCAGCCCTCACCCCCTTCCTCTTCTCCCATAATGCTCGCACTGCTCACAAAGGTGAGGATGGCTAAATCAGGAACTCCAGCCCATGCCATTTATCGATGGGATGTTAACGGGATTATTTGTTATCCTAACGCTTATGCCCCCATCCCCTCGCCCACCCTGCGCGAGAGAGGAGACTAGTAAGTTAACTCCCACTTCTCCTAAAACTTCGGGAGAAGTGGGTTGGGGGATGAGGGGCTTAACCCAACATGGGTTTTTCAAATCCAGCACGGGATTTCAGGGGATGAAAAAGGAATACAAAATAGCAATCCTTCATCTATGCATCGCTGGTGAAAGGAGAACAACGACAGAATATCCATTATGCTCAGCAGCCGCAACTATTTCTCCCGAATTATTTATTCCAACAGCATTTGTGATCACGTATTCGAGGTTTCGAGGAATGAGTTTATTCAAATCTTGCATTCGTCCATTCGAAAATAGAAATCCACGATTAAAAGATCCAGACGAGCAAGATCGGCCCACTACCTGCCCCAAATCATTGAGGGATGCCGCCTCGCTGTTTATATCTCCAGGTAGAACGCCTAAATCTTTCATGACCCCTGTTTCGTATAAAAATGCATGATTGATGCCGCCTGGCATATCTGAAACGCCTGTCACTGATCCTGTGCTGTTTATATCTTTTGCATAACTGCAGTCGCCACCCAGCGTGCCCAAATCCTGGGTTATGGCTCCATTATACAGGAAAGCATGCATAATCCCCGCATCTACCTGCCCGGTGCCGACCACCATGCCATCGTCGTTTACCGCTTCAGCGCTGCTGACTTTCCCACCGGACAGTCCGATAGTTTCGCGTTTTCCATTAATGGTCTGAAACGCCTGCGATATGCCATGGAAAGCGTGCTGAGTTCCTGCTATCCGATTCTGGCGGTCACAGCCTGCTATATCCAGCAGACTGATTTCCCGAGAACACAGGTATTCCATCTTGTTCTGCACAAAACGAAATCCGGCAATTCTATTGTCCAGATAATGGAGGCTGCCTATAACGACGTCTGATTTTAATATTTTGCGCGGAATAAGTTCAGACTCGTCAGGGGAATTGACAGTGGTGGTCGAGCTCATATTCCAGATTATAGTTTTAAAATTTCTGACGTGTTTTTTGCAATATTTGATCAGAACTGATCCGGAATTGCTTATTCCGAGCAGGATGCATTCTGAATCGATAGATGTGCATATTTCCTGTACTCGATATTTGTGGTCAAAATAGCCTAATTCATTAATCAGTCTGCTCAGCACGAATGAAATTGATACACATAGTAAAAACAGACACATTTTTTTCATCAAATTACTCCTTGTTTCACAGTAGATACATTAATGATCCAATCAGATAAAAAAATAACAGAACCAGTTGATACCGGCTTACTGCCCGATCGCGGCATTGCACTCATGGGATATCAAGAAGCTACGGGCTGCCGTGAAGACTTGATTAGCCAAACATCTCGCTCCAATTAATGGACCAGCATAAAATAATTTGAACGTAGTTCAGTTCAATTGAGATTTGACATTCACATAGTATCAAGCGACTCTCTCAAATCTCTCTCAAGGATGTGGATATACTATTGAAGAGGAAAAAATGAAGATCATATCTGTAAAACACATACCATGGTGGGGAAAGAATAGCGACTGAATCGAAAAAGAGCAGGGATATGACTGTGCAGCTAGCAGGGGGAACTGATTAATTCGTATAGCCAGGCGACTAATATCCAGTTGTGCGAATCAGAGGTTTGCAGGTTTGAGGTGGAATCACTGCTTCGGCGGACAGTTTCGTTGGGGTTCCCAATCGTCAATTTTATTGATAAGATAGAAACAACTGCGAGAGCAGACAGTAAACTCCCGCGGTCGTTTCATTTCATTCACAAGAATGACCGTAATCCGTTATTGTGCCTTCAATTCGGTTGGAATAAATAGCGGCTGACTGGGTGAGAAACTTCCCTCTAAACGTGGGAACTCTACCGCCTGCCGAACTCCAGCCAAACGTGCATACTTCCGAACACTGGCATCTACAGAGAACGTCAACCCAGACAATGTCAACACTCTGCCGCGTGCCGTTGGCTCGTACACTAAATCCGGGCCATTTCCGCTCAGCGCCTCAAGCCAGGCTGCAGTGAACAGTCCGTGCTTTAGATCTTCACTCTCGTAGCTGGGTGTATCACCGCTGCTTGCAGTGCAGAGGATGAGATTGCCGCCTTCCTCGATTCCCTGTTTTAAGTCGCGAGAAGTGGCGACTATCTCCTTTCTTAGACCGGGTGCCGCTCGGCAGCAGTCGGCGAGCACCCAGACTGCGCGGGCAGTCTTACGAGCTTCTTCCAGTTTGGAAGTAATCTCATGCCAGGCCAGCCCGGTAGCCTCGCAGTTATCCGGGTCAAAACGGACAGGCGCGAAGTAGGCAGCATTCCCTTTTTTGATGCCATGCCCCGAAAGTGAAAGAATGAGCGTATCACCAGCATGAACGTTCGTGATAAACTGATCCAGCGCTACCCTGATCCGGGGAAGAGTGGCTTCCTGGTTGGTAAGTACCCTGATGTCTGCACCTTTGTAGAGTTTGTCATCCCCAGCCTGAGCATTCAAAGCGCTGCCCATCTCAATCGCATCGGACGAAGCAAACTGCAGATGCGGCAGATGGTCGTAATCTCCTACCCCAATAGAGAGAACACGCAGGCTGCCTCGATTCGCCTCTGCCTGTGGGCGTCGCAGCCGCAGGATAGTCCGATCACTGACTGAGCCTCCCGCCGTCTCCACCTGGATAGCGATACGGATGAACTCTCCATCGGTGTCTTCTACAGGAAAGGAGAGGCGCATCTGAATAAAGTGAGCAAATCGTTTGTCTCGAACCTGTTGAGCAAGGTCGGAAGGCAGTTCCTTAGCGAGCGCTTCCCGGTCTTCGCCCTTGTCGAGGATACGTCCCTTATCCAGCACTCTGCCTTTCTCTATCATATCGCCTTTATCTAATACACGGCCTTTATCAAGAACGCGCCCTTTTGCATCTATTTGTGGCAGATCGAATCCTTTCGCATCACCGAAGGTGCGTCCGTTGATCCAGACTCGATAGCGAGACATGGGAATGGGAGAGAGGAAAGCTACCTGCACCTCCACAATATCCCCTTTGATCTGAGAGGCGTCGGCAGGACTGAGAAACCAAATCTCTGGACGTATCACTCCATTTCCACTTTTTTCCCCTCCCAATTCCTGAAGCATTTTCAGACGGTTGCGTTTATATGCCTCCTCGATGCGAATAGTTTGCTTTAGGCAATCTAGTGCTTCGGCAGAATTTCCTTCATCTACTAACTCCCGTGCGAGCAATCGCAGAACGCGCCCTCGAAATACGGACTCTCGGTCATTTGCTGCATCCATTATTTTTAATGCCATGCGTAAATGGGTTATCGCTTCGCAGCGATTACCACGTTCATCGAGTATTCGAGCCAATTCAAATTCCAAAACAGGATGATCTCCGAATAAATCAAAATCGCGTTTTACAAGTTTTTCTGCAATCTCTATATCTCCTTGTTGATATGCAACTGTCCTAAGTCGTTCATGCGATGCTCCTGGATCAGTACTTGGATCATTGTTATTTGCAGTACATATCCCGACCATGCGATCTGCAATCCGATGTGCAAATGTCAAGTCCCCCTGCTTCATTGCTATTACCCATAGACCATCTAGACAGTGGTTATTGAGCAGTCCAAAAGGACCGGCACTATACTCACGATCTGCTAAATCATGCAAAAACATAGATTTTGCAGATTCCCAATCTTGCTGTGCGAGTGCCACATATGCTAGCCCTGTCAATGAACCAACTTCTTTAAATCCATCTCTCGCCTTAAAGAGGTCACCACGGAAATACGCTGCCCATGCGTTATCCTTCGTTTTGAGATTGAACTTACCAGGTGTAAAACCAAGTATGTAGTGCTGTGTCGTTGTACCAACATCCCGCAAAATGGAGGTATAGACGGGGAATGCAATCTCATTCTGACGAGCGAGAGCAAGTGCTTCGCGGTGAATGTCTTTTGCAGCATCCGGCATGCCCTGCGTCTGAGCAAACCCAATGAACTCTATCAAAGACCGTAATGCGTTTAGAAATTCCTTCTCCTGGTCCTTCTGGCAAGTAAAACTTTGGGCCTCATGTCCCAGTCTCTTTTGCAGAGTCACAACCGCTTCGCGAGTATGCCCGGAAGCCTGCTCTGCCCTCGCCAACGCGACTAGTGTTAGTAGATGGTGTCCTGGAGTCTGAATCTGTCTTTCAAGCGTATTTTTTGCTTTAGAAAATTGGCCTCCCTGAATGTCGAACTGCGCCTGCAAGAGTGCCCGCAATTCGGTCGAACTCCCCACCTGTTCAGACGCATGAGACATGAGGCGGTTATCCCCAGATTTACTTAGAAACCATAGCGCCACTCGGCGCAAAGAATCCCCTTCTGCATCTTTCCATGATCGAACACTCTGGCTGATTTTGACAGCCGTTTCTCCTAAATGTGGGTGAGGAGTTCGAGCAAACTCTTTCCAAATTAGCAAGCGATTGTGCGCCTCAACGTCTACCACCATCTGATAACTCTCTATAGCTGCTGCGTTCCAATGCTCATGAAATACCTGCTTACCAGCGGATAGATCGGATGCCAATCTATCCGCAACGACCGCCATCACTTCCGGTTCTACTTCCCACCACCCTCTGTAAGCGCTAATGTATATATGGCCATCCAATGCCATACGCAGAACAGAATCCGACCAACCTGGAACCGGTTTTATCGAATGATGTACACAACTGACGGCACTCACATAGTGATCCCCATAATTGATACGCTTGGCTAGCTTATTATCCAGCCAGGTTGGCTTATCAGCTAGATGCGCTCCCAAACGCATCTCGTTCGGACTTGCAGGCAGCCGATTCATCTCCCAAAAGTAACTAACCTGCAGATGCGGGTCAGTTACCTCGGGGTAATTTCCAACCCCTGTTGTTCCCTTCGATTTGTCCGATGGACAGTGTAAAACACTCTTATCCTTAATATAGAGAGGATAGAGGTCAGAGAGCCAGTTGGGCGTCTTTTTATGATCGTGCTGATAGGCTTTCAGGGCGATTCCTATAGCAGCAAGGTGCTTTTTACACGCATTGATTTCTACCTGCCTCTGCTGTGGCGAAAGTACAGTCTCTGCGTTTGCCTGCCCGAAGGTAGACAGCACTACGAGAAGCGTGGTAAGCAGGATAGTATGGCGCATGGAGTAATCTCCTCATAACGGTAAAGTAGTCCGCCCCCTGTCTATAGATCAATTACAGGGAGTGGAGAGACGGTAACAAAAGATTTATTATGGTCCCCATGTGACTGTTCTAACTCCAATTTTGCTCTTGTTATACACTATAGTCAAGCCGGTGAGCGTAAATCTGCGTGTCATTAGAAGCATCTCCTTTTTAGATGGCATAGGTTGCCTCTGACGTGTCGGAGAATGGAACTTCTCCGACACGTCAGAGGACTGATATTTAGGTTGACGAAAGTCGCGAAAGTCAGTGCTCAGGGTAAGCGCTTAAGACACGCGACTATTGTGGTGTGAGCAAAAACGCACGGGATGGTGAGCCGTTGTAGCTGGCATAACCTACGATCTGACCCATTTCATTGACCCCTGTTGCTCCCTTAAGTACCCACCCTGCGGGCATGTTCGTAGCCAGAGCATTCAAGTTCCACACAGTTTTGGTGGCGCTGTCCCAGGTAAAAGCATATTCAAGACCTGCGTTGTCCCGCATCCAACCAACTATTTGAAGCGGTTTGCCGACTGGAGGATTATTTATGCCAGACGGTGCCACTACATTTAGTCCATTTCCTCCAAGATCGTTTACACCGTCGGCAAGTCCATACGCAGCGCCACCGCCCGCGGGAACCCAGAGGCAAAGATGGCTACTAGAGGGGACAATACCGGCTATAAGTCCAGAATTATTGATGTTCTTGCCATTCTGTGTCAATATTCCTGTGAGAGCATTCATTCCTCTTGGAAGACCGTAAGCTGCAGAAGGCAGCCATAAGAAAGTGGGACCGATCACCTGCCTCAAATTGTTGACTGCAGTGGCATATCCGGAACTGGCAAGTTGAACAGCCGAGTAAGTTCCATTTGCGTACTGCCAAAGAAACGGAGCCTGAGATTTCCCAGCCAAAGCACTGCCCACCACATCTCCGCCATCATTCAGGCCGTAGCCGGTACCATTCTGGTTTTTCGTACTTGTCAGTAGGGTGGGAGAACCATTGGCACTCCAGGCAATCGCGCATTGCGGGGCTGTGTTTGGTGCCGGGAGCGCGGTTCCAGCAACCTGCCCATTGCTATTGATGGATCCGGTATTGGTGGTGCTATACGTCCACCCGCTTGGCAGCGGAAGCATCTGCCCGGTTACTCCAATAGTTGTATCGACCAGGATTACTCTCAGGTCGCTTGGCCCCACTAAAGCTCTTATTATGACCTTGCCAGAATTGTTGATCCCGGCTGCACTAGCCGCACTTCCGCCCTGAGTTCCAAGGTCTGTAAACGAATAGCTGCTCTGTGCGTTTGCTACAACGGCATTAGCGATTAGGGTAGAGAGAGTTGCGAGAACAGCGAGAGAGAAGAAACGTTTCATGTTGCCAAATCCTCCATTTCGAAATAGTGGCAGCGCCTTCTTTATAGAAGTATCTGCCGGGATTGGTATATCAAGAACAGTATATCAAACGACTCTCTCAAAACTCTCTCAAGATTTTAAATCCCTCGAAATTAGTTGAGATTTTATTTCGAATAGAGCAGTTTCGAGGGATAGCGACTGTCCCTTTATCAGTGCAGAAGCATAAACTTCTGCACCCAATGAACTCCTCACTTGCTCAACTACATGTTCTTCTATAGCCTGTTCTCCGGAAAGTACTTGAATTTCATGCAGTTCCCGAAGCGCTGTCACAGCGCCATATAGTCGTGCAGCTGCTTCTCCATCACCTATTAGCCCCATCATGCACGCTGTTATCGCGACACATTCCAGCATTCCCGAGATATCTTTCATCTCTTCCATGATTGTGAGGCTCTCAGCCAGATACAACCTTGCTTCGGCAGCATTTTCAGTGCCTATATACGTATAAGCAAGGTTGTTGAGTGAGACGGCAATGCCCTGCCGATGCCCCAGTTCCCTTCGGATAGAGAGAGCCTCTTCATACAGTAATGCTGCCTGAATAAAGCCGCCTCTATCACGTTCCACACTGCCCAGGCTGTCGAGTGAATTTGCAAGTCCGTAGCGATTGCCCAGTGTGCGCTTCAGCTTAATGCTGTCACTAAGAAGCTGTGCAGCTCGCTCTGTGTCACCAGCATCCTGCGCCAGTACTCCGAGATTACTCAGGATAATGGACGCACCTCTCTTATCGCCTATGGCCCGGAAGAGTGCCAGCGCTTCCTCATAGAGTGGCTGTGCCGCACCAGTTTTACCCTGGTTCAGTTCAGCGTTCGCCAGCAGGTTCAGCGCCGTCGCCAGCCCCTGTGTTTCATTCGACAGCCTCCATAGTTCAATACTCGCCTGCAGCGCTTTTTCACCTTTGGAGTAGTCTCCCTGATCCAGACAGAGCGCGCCGAGTCCCATCAGGCCTTTTGCGCGCAGCGGACTGCTGCCCCAGGCAGGATGATCGGCCGGTAATCGATCCAGCGCGTTCTCCAGATTCCGCCGTCCTTCTGTCACATGTCCCCTTATCGACCAGAAGTACCAGAGCGCTCCACAAATCCGGATTTCGCTCTCAGCGCCGATATCATCCTTCTCCAGCCGTTCGCCAGCCAGCGCAGCCTTTAAGTTATCGTGTTCTTCTTCCAGATTTGTGAGCCACACCGCCTGGTTTTCACCGCGTAGTTCCGGTTCAGCTCTTTCAGCAAACTCTAAGTAGTATCTTGCATGATTATGTGCTGCCATCTTTTTTTCCTCATCTGATAGCTGTTCTCTTGCATACTCTCTCAGCATCACCATCATGCGGAAGCGCATCCCAGCTTCGCCCTCTTCGGTAAGAATGAGCGAACTCTCCCGTAACTGCGCTAGAAGATCGAGCGCCAGTGGCTGATCACAGACCGCCTCAGTCGCCTCAACTGTCATGCCGCCTCTGAAGACGCTCAACAAACTGAAAAACCGCTGCAGTTCGGGCGACAGCAGCTTGTAACTCCAGTCGATTGCGGCTCGCAATGTTCGCTGCCTTTCTGAAACTCCCCTTTGCCTGCTTACCAGCAGATCGAAGCGATTCGAAAGCTGCTGCAGCATCTGTACTGGAGTCATCAGTTGCGCACGGGCTGCTGCAAGCTCGATTGCCAGCGGAATTCCTTCCAGACGGTTACAGAGTTCAGCTACGGCAGGTGCGTTCTGATTTGTCACGCGGAAATCAGGCTTGACAGCCTGTGCTCTGTCTACAAAGAGACGCACGCTTTCATAAACACTCAATCCCTCAGGATTGTCCATACCGCCCGGAACCGGCAGAGGCGGAACGCTGTACTCCTGTTCGCCAGGCAGTCCCATACGCTTCCGAGATGTAATCAGAATACTGAGTGATGGCACGCGTTTAAGGAGTTCCTGTACCTGTTCTGCGCCACCTTCCAGCAGGTGCTCCATGTTGTCAAGCAGCAGCAGTGAGAGCTGGCGAGAGAGCAGCTCTTCAATGGAAGTCAGTGATGAACCCGAGACGTCGCGGGGTAGGTTTAGAGCGTCCGCAATAGTGCTGATTAGAAGTGAGGCATCCATGACATCTGCCAGTGGAACAAACCAGACAGCCCCTTCAAACACGTCGGCTGCTTGTGCGGCAGCTTCGATTGCGAGGCGAGTTTTACCTGTTCCTCCCGGTCCAGTCAGCGTGACCAGATGCGACCTCATCGATTCACTTGATTCCTCATTAGACATCGGACGGAGAAGTTTCTGCAGATCGGACAGTTCCTTACCTCGACCGAAAAAGCGCGTAAACTGCAGTGGTAAATGTGGAGTATGCGCATGGTCCGCGTTTAGTGCGCTGAACTCCCTCTGCGCCATGTTCGGATACTCGACCTGGAAGATTCGTTCCGGCAATTCCACGCTGCGCAGCCGATACAGGCCAAGATCGCGAAAGCGAGCATCTGGCTCAAGGTCACGCCTTAAAAGCGCGGTAGTCGCTTCTGAGCAGAGTATCTGACCGCCGTGACCAGCCCCCAATATACGTGAAAGGTGGTGTAGCATCAATCCATGATATTCGTCCTCCTCAAGCTCCACGTCGCCAGTGTGCAGCGCCATACGAACTTTCACTACTGCTGTTTCTGGCCAGGGCTGAATTGCCAGGGCTCGCTGGCATGCGATGGTACAGGCTAAGGAATCGCTCACGCCTTCGAATGCGATGAGAAATGAGTCGCCGGCTTCCTTGACTTCATGCCCCCCGAACCGTTTGAACTCACGCCGAAGCAAGGCATGATGCGTCGACAAAGCGGATCGGAAGATATCACCTGCTTTTTCCCATAACACTGTCGATTGCTCGATATCTGTCATCAGGAATGAGACAGTTCCGAATGGTAGTCGAGAACTTATTGCAGATGACGGTGTTGGACTAACTGTGCGAACAGGATTCGGCGTAATATCCGAATTTGATTTTACTGATAGCTGAGTTTCGATCTGTCGTAGAATCTGGCGAGAAGATGCATCTGGATCGCACCCAAGCTCATCATTGAGGATGCGCTCAAGTTCCCGGTACTGGCGAAGCGCATTCTCCGGCTGTCCATTCGCCATGAGGAGACGTATGAGATCGCGATGACCCGCTTCCCGAATAGAATCAAGTGTAACGACGCGTCGAGCAGTTTCCAAACCATGTTCGAGGTCGCCCGATCGTTCCAATAAGTTGATCAGGCTGCTGGCAGCTTGATTGAATCGCTGCGCCAGTCTCTCCTGTTCCGGTGTAATCCACTCCTCATAATATTCTGGAAGAAGAGTTCCACCGTAGTGTGCAACGGCTTCAGCAAGATGAGGGATAAAGTCAGGAGCCTGGCGTGCCTGATTGGCTACGCGAAGCGCCTGCTCAAAGGTGGATACATCCGTTGTGAAAGCTTCCGGGTTTAGTTCCACAGAGAAACGGTCTGCAACAACGACTGCTCCGTTTGGAACACCGGGTGGTTCCAGGAGGCTTCGAAGCGATGATAGCGCCAGGCTGAGACTGTGGCGTCCCGAATCCAATTCTGTATCCGGCCAGAAGAGTTCTATTAGAGTCTCTCGAGTATGGCTTCGCCCGCGAAAATAGGCAAGATATGCCAGCAGCGCTCCCGTTTTCTGAGTGCGGAAACGAGTGATGAGGCGATCTTCCTGGCTTGCGCGAAGTGTCCCGAAAAGTTGAATGTGCCATGGTTGATTCAATAGCGTCTCTCCTGAAACGGTGATTACAGTACAGTTTATTTCATGCAATTCACAATCTAAAAATGTTAAATTTCAATGTACCATTCTTCTCTCTCAAAACTCTCTCAATCCCATAACTCATTCTCACTTCTTTGACATTGTGAGCTGTTTGAATTTGCTTTGAGCAAATATCTAAAGTAGGGTGTGTACGAATTTTCAGCCCTCACCACCTGCCCGCTCCAAATAACAGGAGAAGGGTTTTAAATCATTGGTTTCCTATTTCCTCTTGGTGGGATGTGCGCTTATATACAGATCAATGCCTTATCTAATATTGATTAACCCATACTATAGTCCCCTTCTCCTGTTTTTGGCGGTGGCTGAGGACTTGGCTGTATGGTGCATGGCCACCGAGCAGTCCAGCGCGGTGCCATAACTGGTGGCGTCTGCAGTACTGATCGTTGGATTGCCCGCTGAGAAACCTAATGCGGATAGATTCCCAGCTGCGACAGTGTTGAAGTTCTGAAACGACGCTAGCTACTCGAACTGATTAGTGGGTATACAATCTGGCATATATTAACGTCCTCCTTTGATATGCTGCAGCCAATCAGGTTACGACCCAGTGCGGATTCTATCCCATTAAAGCATGATATTCACGTAAATAATGGCTAACTCAGTAAAGTTTTGAAACAATCTTTCAGAGTTTTTGCGCATTTTCTCGCAATCCATAGGCTTTGGCGCAGCATGTCAGCAGAATTGTGCAGAGGAACTGAGCAATCTTTCGAATATCCGATGAAATGTTTCGAGAAAATAATGCAATCGGTGAGAAATCGGAGTAAACATACGAAAGATTTGCGTATACATGCTAAGGATTGGTGTTAAGCTGCAATAGACCGAGGTAGAGCAGTGAAGGAATAGAGCAAAACTGTGAAAGATTGCAGCAAAACTGTGCAGGTTCGGAGCAAAACTGTGAGAAACTGAAGTATTGTTGTGAGAAACTGAAGCATTATTGCGAGAAACTCGTCCAGTTTCTCGAGAAACTCGTCAGGTTTCCAGGGAAACTACAGCTATTTCTCAGGAAAAAATCATTATTTCCTAGAAAAAATCATTATTTCCTGAGAAAACCTTCCACATTCCCTGGGAAACTGGACACATTTCCTGAGAAACCCTTCCACTTTCCCTGGGAAACCGGAGTCATTCCCGGGGAAAACATCCGATTTCTGTGAGAAACCTGTGTTATTTCCCGGGAAACCTGAGTAATTCTTTGGGAAATTGGACTTATGCTTCAGACAAAGTAGTCTGGATGTCGAAGGAATTGATAGATTTTTTATACAGTTCACTCGAGGATTTTGAATATTTATTAATTTCACCTCTATTCATCAGGCAATATAGTGTTTGCTTGAATAGTAATGTCCAATATATCGGTTTTTTAATAATAAAAATTGACACTACCGTGAAGTGTGTGGAAAAAAACTGAATTTCTTTTTCTCGCGCAGAGGTCGCAGTGCTTGCGAAGGGAAAAACTGTAACGATCATTATTTCAAAGATATAGCAGCTCAGCGTGAATTCGGAATTTCTTTTGTAATTCTCTGCGCCTCTGCGGACTCTGCGCGATTAATTGTATTGGAAGTTTGTGGCTATATGTTTTCACAGACATTACAGCAGTGCCTAAAAATTAAATAGTTACCTGTGTGGGGTCTTCTCATTCTGCGGGTGTGAGGCCGTGGCGGCGCATTACCTGGGCTATTGCTGCTTGATCGGGCGGTCCGCTGACTGTCGCTCGGACTATTTCTGCAATTTCGCGGAAATAGTCGGGGCCGAGGATGCCGGGAGTGATGATTACGGGGATCTTCGCTTCGTCTGATTGGAAATTGTCGAACCGATGGACTGCCCCGCGTGGGATAAACAGTACTTCCCCGGCGCCGATATCGCATTTCTCGCCTTCCACAGTAAAGGTTATCACACCTTGCCGCCCATAGATGGTCTCTTCGTAACCGTCATGGCTGTGAGCGGCGGGTACTTTGGTGCCAGCTCGGACATCATTATCGTTTCCGCGGGAGTCTGGATTGCTGCTAATGTCTGTGCCAGGCTCTTTAAGCCGACTGGATCGGTGAGGTCAGAAAAAATGATTTCGTTCAATCCATATGAGTTGAATTGACCTTTCGAATCGTCTGGGCAGTGGCGCACCTGATCGTTTTTGATATACGGATGCAGTAAAACAGGCCAAAGTATGCCATTGTTGTTCTCCGACGCGATTGCCGTGGGAGGGAGCGTCTCATCATAATCCTGAGCGTACATCAGCACCCCGAGCGAAAGTTGTTTTGTGTTACTTGCGCACACAGTCTGCCGTGCTTTCTCTCTGGCTGATGCGAATACAGGGAATATAATAGCTGCAAGAATTGCTATAATGGCTATTACTACGAGGAGCTCTATTAATGTAAATGCACTTTTGGTATGTGGTAACACTAGATTTCTCCTTCACGGAGGGATCATTCAATGATATTTCTCATTGTGTGAATCGACGCATGATTTCCTCTATGATTTCAGTGTAAATAATAGTCTGAATCTGTTTCAGTACATGTCTTAGCAGCT
This sequence comes from Chthonomonadaceae bacterium, assembly GCA_025352825.1. Lineage (GTDB taxonomy): Bacteria > Armatimonadota > Chthonomonadetes > Chthonomonadales > Chthonomonadaceae > JANXSG01. The sequence continues at coordinate 17,084 of JANXSG010000296.1, forward strand.
ACTGTATCAATGGTGTTCCAGCGGCGTCTTAGAGAGGATTCCAGCATATATTCCTTGAACTGCACAAAAATGAAAGTAACCGTAAACAACTCGATAGCTGGTGGCAAACTAGGGTTGGTATGCGTGATTCTCATGATATCACTCGTAAGCCTTTCATGGCATTTTAGATGTGTCTCGGAGGCTTTTCGGGTTGGTTCGATTAGCATTACGGCAGGCGTAACATTTGGCAGCATGATGGCTCTTATTACTCGGTCACGAAATCCACATATTATCTATCTAGCGCTGCTCGGAGCTGGGATCACACTACTGCCATTAATAGTTGGCTGGCCCGCAGTAATGTCAGCTCGCATCATGATATCATCTAAGAATCCCGAATCAGCGCTTAGCTATCTTGAAGCTCTTCGCACGATACTATTTATACTTGCGATTCCCACGCCTTTTGCTTATTTGGGACAGCATACGGCCGATCTCGATTAACGTGTTTGCAGGTATAATTTGAATAATTGTTCCTGAGGCTGCATTTGTAAAAGAGGAAAGTAGATGATACATCCAGATGAAATAAAAATAGAGAGACCGCCTTCCCGATCAAAGCTCAGATCGCCGCTGGTATTGACTCTGGTGTTTGTGTTGGGTGGGTTTATCATCCCTAATATACATATTAGCTGGCGATGGCCGCATGGCGATGCCGAGGTACGAACCGGCTTGGGTGTGACGGCTGCACAGCCGCCGGGAGCATTAAGCCCTGCAGAAAGCTATGCTCGCGCTGCACAGGCCGCTGCTCCTGCAGTCGTAAATATCGACACGCGCAAGATTGTTAGAATTGATCCCGGCGCGTACGACGATGACTGGATGCTGGCTCCTAGATACAAGCAGGTTCCTGCGGAAGGATCAGGCGTTATCGTAAACAGCGGCGGAGATATTCTTACCAACGAACATGTAGTAGGCGCCGTGGGAGAATCGAACCGAACTATTCAGGTCACCACCATGGATGGCCGCAAGTTTGAGGGAACCGTGATCGGTTCCGATCATGCAACCGATGTAGCGCTCGTACACATCAATGGGACGAACCTGAAAGTAGCTCGGGTTGGAACAGTGGTTGGGTTAATTCCTGGCCAGATGGCAGTCGCGATTGGCAACCCCTACGGGCTGAGATTTACCGTTACGCATGGTGTTGTCAGCGCGCTCGACAGGCCTGTGCATCTGGAAGACAGGGTTTATGAGCGCCTGATTCAGACAGACTGTGCTATTAATCCAGGAAACTCCGGCGGGCCGCTCGTGAATCTGAATGGTGAGGTGATAGGTATAAACACGGTTGTGTTTACTGGCGGGCAGGGAATTGGATTTGCTATACCTATCGATACCGCTCTTCGAGTAGCCGATGAACTAAAGCGCTTCGGAATGATCAAACGGCCCTGGCTGGGAATAGTAGTACTTACGAATTCGCCGCGGTTAGCCCAGGCAAATGCTCTGCCAAATGTACTAGGAATTGTCGCCTACCGAATGCAGCCCAATGGCCCGAGTGAAGCAGCAGGAATACAGCCTCGAGATGTTATTACCACATTAGATGGTAAGCCTGTACCCAATGAAGAGTCGTATAAAGAGGTTGTTAAAACTCTGAGGATTGGCCAAAAAGTGGCATTTGAAATGGTTCGCGGAGAAAAATCTGGCAAGGGAACGATCGTGGTGGGGACGGCTCCCGCGAGTGTGCAGCAAGAACCGTAATACTTCTTTATGAGATCGACAGCAGCCGATCTCATAAAGTCAATAAGTTAGGCGTTTAAAAGCGCTTTACCAGGTTTCCAGTCTGAGGGGCACAGCCCGCCCGTCTGAAGAGCCTGCAAAACTCGCAGAGTTTCGTCGGTGCTTCGCCCGATATTCAGGCTGTTGACTACTCCGTACTGAAGAATTCCGCTCGGATCAATGATGAATAGGCCGCGTAGAGCTATTCCTTGATCCTCGATAAGAACACCATATTCGCGGGCAACTTCCTTGGTAATATCAGAGGCTAATGGAAAATGCATCTCCCCCAAACCGTGCGCCTCTCGAGAGGCACCCATCCAGGCCATGTGTGAATACACCGAGTCTGTGGAAACTCCAAGCACTTCAGCCCCGATCTCCTGAAACTCATCGAACCTATCGGAAAGAGCTGTGATCTCGGTGGGGCATACGAATGTGAAGTCGAGGGGATAGAAAAATAGTACTAGCCATTTCCCGCTGAAATCGGCCAGGGATACTTTACTGCCTACGGTTTTAGCGGTATCGCCGGGTTTGGCAACCGACATTTTGAAATCAGGGGCGGGTTGCCCCACTTTCGCTATGGACATTAGTCGTACTCCTTCAAAAAGTTGAATGTATCAAAGGTATGAATACCATACAGGTTGGATTGCACTAGCATAATATTACCCTTCTCGTGATTATGAAGTCAATCCTAATTTTGTCGAGTTAAGCCGATATGCAGCCGCGATCAGATTAGTTCATCCTAAAGTATGTATTCCAATGTATAACATTCAAGAGGGTACATTTATGGGAGAGGTCATAGTGAGCTTCAAATCTCGATTTATAATTTTATGTATATTAGTAATAGTGCTCTCTATTATAGTATTCACTTATAACATGTTTACTGGAGGCATAGAACACCGAAATGTATCGTTTGATATTTCGCCTAAAGGCGATCAAATCGTGTATGCGGCAGCAGATGGAAATCTGTACTTCTTTAATCTGAAAACGAAAAAGGTTGTGCCATTCTTAACTTCAAACATCTAGAAATCTAGTCCGAAATTTTCTCCAGATGGAACTCTGATCGTATATTCCGAGGGAAGTGGCTAGGAAGAGGGAAAGCATATCTTCATTCGTTCAGTCGAAGGAAAACAGTTCCATCAACTGACCTCGGATACCGGTGTGTTTGATGCAAATCCTGTTTTTTCATCGGATGGAAAACGCATCGTGTTTTCCCGAGCCACCCTTCGCCGTCCCTACATTATGGGTGGCTGGACCTGGGATCATTGGGATATATGGGTCATAAATTCTGATGGCTCTGGTTTGAAACGAACTACAAGTCAGCAATATCGCCTAAAATTAAGTCCCTTATTTATGCAAAAGATAAATCAGATTGTTTTTGATGCTGAAAAGGATGACCTATTTGCTCTTTTTGCGACTGCTGAATTGCCCGGTTCAGTCCCCAATGAATTTGGTGGTAGACCAAAAGTTGGCCAAAAAGGAGGTGAATGGGCCATGCATGCCAACCTCTCGATCGATGGCAAACATATGGTATTCAGCTCGGATCGAGTGGTTCCTTTTGAGAGGGATCTCCGGATAATGAATTCCGATGAGACTAATTCACAGCCGTTAGGAGTGACCTCCGTAAGTGATTACAATCAGAATCCGGTTTTTATGCCAGACGGTGATAGTATTTTATTTCTAGCGGGTACCGAATCGGGTGCTGGCAGCCGTCGAGTCTTCAGCTTATGGCAGGTAACATTAAAAGATAAAAAGGCTCGCGAAGTTGCCGATAGCGAACTATTTACTTACCCCACTCGTTGGACACACAAATAATGAGATTACGATCTGGTCTCCTGCGCTTTATTTGTTGCAGATAGTTGGGAGGTGAAGGGAGATAGCCAAAGTCAGTGGACCTTCATCTGATATTAGATATATTACCAATTACTCAATTTACAATAGTATCGAATCAGGAGTTGTGGTAAAATACTGATTGACAACTAATTGATGGAAAACAGAAAATGGAAATTACTATACCTATTGATAAAAAAACAGTGTTTGCAGAAGCAACTGTAGGTGAAGACAGCGTGTTATATTTAAACAAACGTATTCGATCTACCTTAAAACCAGGTGATAAAGTGGCACTTACAATATCACCCATTTCACAAACTGTAGAAAAGAATTCTAACTCTCTGATTGGAACAGTAACTCACTATGAGGATCCGTTTGGTTCCTCCACCTTGCCTGAAGAATGGGAAGCACTTTCTGGATGTTGATCGATACTCACATTTGGATGGCAATTCAATTCGTTTTCAACATTTGGTGGTGAGGAAGAAGCAGGAACTTTTCAAATATACATGCCGTCCTCATTACAATAGTTTGCTCGTATTGAGGAAGGATGTATCGTATGTCAGTCTCGGCTAAATTTCGAGTGCCCAAAGGTTACCAGGCTCCCATTACCGCTTCCGAACTGACAGAACGTAATGTGGCAGCTGTTGGAAAACTTGAAGATGCAGCGCATGCCAGGCGTTCACAAACCGATGTGGTTGCAGATAAAATAGCTAATTTTTGTGGGAGTATGAAATTCGTCTGGGTGCATCTCGTATGGTTCGGATTCTGGATTACGATAAATGAGCAGCCTTATACAAAACATATTGATCCATACCCATTTCCCCTCATGACTCTCGTTGTTTCTCTCGAAGCAATCTTTCTAACCACCTTTGTTCTGATCAGCCAGAATCGACAGGGTAATTTAGCCGATCGACGAAATCATTTAGACTTGCAGATCAATCTACTGGCTGAACAAGAAAACAGCAAAATATTGACCATGTTGAAAGCATTGATGGAGCACGTCGGAATAGCTGATATCGATCCTGAAGTGCATGTACTCTCACAATCTACCCAGCCAGAGAAACTTGTAGAGCAGATCGAAGTGATGATGGATAGGTCCACCCCAACGCCAGGCGTACATGAGTAGATGCCCCACAAGTGTTAGTTTTTAACCAGTGAAATTGTGTTCAGGATGCACGCAACCTTGTATTTTCCAACGACGGGTTAAAACTATTCTCTGGAAGATATTAGTGTCCTGCGGTTTCCGGGAGTTGAAAACTCCCGGCATCAAAAAACAGGCGTCTTTCAGACGCGAATCCCGCCCGCATGTCGGTTGGCCGCAGACCTTCCAGACGGGTACTTCAGTGCCCGGCAAAATGTGGAGTACTATTTGGTATTACTTTCACAACCCCTTTAGGCCGTCGCAGAAAAACTCGTTCACGCCCTCACCCTCCCCGTCCCCCTCTCCCAAAAACAGGAGAGGGGACGGGGGGTGAGGGCTGAAATATGCGTGTATATCCGACTTTTGCAATTTCACTTTTACATTTATACATAGAAAAATCCTATTTTCAGATATCGATATATTGATAATTATGCTTGACGCAACTGACAAATATTGTTATAATACACGTGGTTCTTCGTTCTGTTACTATCCCTCTCCAACGAATAACCATTCCTCTGCACTCATTTATTTTATGTCTCATGTTGTAATTCGATTGCGAATACATTCGAAAATGTAATCGTTGACGATCTCAAAATTATCTTTCTGCAATGATGATTTGCAAATAATAAACTTTTGGAGAAGATGCCTATGGAGTTGTATGGCCGATTAGCCATACTAAACTACAACTCAAGTTGCTAAAAAGTAGAAGAGCTGTTTTGCCAGTAAATTATGGATTGAGGAGAACACATCGGTATGGTTGAGCAAAACACACCATTAAGCGGAACGCCAGTTTCCGCAAGTATTCTAACTACGCTTCTTGTAAGCTGCTGGGGACTCTCTTTTGCGTATCTACTACTGCACTCACTTCTTATTACGCACGATATCGCCCTTTGCCTGGCCGCGGCAGTCCCTATGCTGATAGTCTGGGCTGCACTTGAACGAAAACGATGGGGACGCCTTGCCCTGATGGGTGTATGCCTCACCACTCTTGGCCTGTTTATATCATTCGTCGCTTTGTTCGCTTTGTATGGCGATAGTTGGCTAGTAGCCACTGAGAGAAATTTTGCAAACTATTCGTACATTGCGCTCAGTGTAGTTTCACAAAGCTCACTCACTGCAGCCATCTTATTAGCCCTTTCGGCTGCTACCGTGTACTGGCTCAAAAGGCCAGCGGTGGTACACGAGTTTGAAAAAGGTAAACGAAGCGGCCTGGCCGCCGGACAGCGAGCAATCGCAGTGGCCTTGGTTGGTACATGGGGCGCTACCGCATTCTGTTCACCGATATATGCCCTTACAAAACCTGTTATTTCGGTTGTTTTTGAAAAAAACGGGAAAGAGCGAGCATATATCTCGATATCGGGCTTGAATGTTCACAAACGAATTGAGAGCAGTCTTGCTACTCGTTCCGAAGTATCTGTCAACAAACGGTAAGCATCTTTGACGGCGTCTTCCAGCAGGAGGGGGCCGTCTGTTATACTCAGCGCCGCATTCAAACCTTCACTAATGAGTGCCGCCTCTGCGCCTTCTTCAATCGATCCTACGAGAGCGATCACTGGAATATTTTTGATCTTTGCTCTTCTTGCCACTCCTGCGATCACCTTGCCCATAGCAGTCTGAGTGTCCAGCCTGCCTTCCCCAGTCACGATCAGATCGACATCCCTTAGCTTATCATCAAATCGAACTAGATCTAACACCAAATCGACTCCCGATACTAATCTAGCTCCACAAAAGGCCATCAAGCCCGCTCCTAACCCTCCTGCAGCCCCTGAACCTGGAATATCTGCTAAAGCGATTCCCAGATCGCGCTCAATTACCTTTGAATAGCTGTTTAAAGCATAATCAAGTGTCTCCACCATCTCCGAATTTGATCCTTTCTGCGGGCCGAAAATAGCGGAGGCTCCAAGCGGACCGCATAGCGGGTTATTGACATCACATGCCGCCGTGAATGCGATATTTGAAGTCAGGATAGATGCACTAACATCGATGCATTTTAGATTCTGAAGGGCAGCGCCACCTGGTGGAAGATCTCTGCCATCGGAATCAAGAAGCCGAACTCCCAGCGCCTGTGCCATCCCTGCTCCTCCATCGTTCGTAGCGCTTCCCCCGATACCCACCACGATTCGAGTGCATCCTGCCTCGACTGCAGATTTGATGAGCTGGCCAACACCATAAGTTGAGGCGTGGAGCGGGTCATATTCTGATTTATGAAGCAGGCGCAAACCAGAAGCTTCTGCCATCTCGATAACAGCCGTGTCTGCGTCTTTCCCACCTAACCTACCCCATTTGGCCATTACAGACTTACCCAGTGGGCCACGAACACGGGTGGTATGGAAAGTTCCTCCTACATTATCTATAAGTGCCTCAGCCGTACCATCACCGCCATCTGCCAGAGGAATGGAAATAATTTTGCATAATGGCCTGTTATCCATTTTATTGGTATCGGAGTAATCACAGTTGTAAACTCGGCTGATCCCCTGCTTCATCGCCCTGGCAGCAACGGAAGCAGTTAAACTGGATTTGTAAGTGTTGGGACATACCACGATGCAAATCATATTTTTATTCTTGCTAATCATTTCTGATTGTCTTCCTTTTTAATTTACTTCGCCTCTGAAATATCTGCCACTTTTCACTACATCACATTCTCCAATCAATGTTTTGATCAAATTGATTTATGTCATTATTCCGGAAAAATCCAGCACAAAGCATAAATTGAGTACAGCCAAAGCGTAAGCGAGGCGTAAGCGAGGCGTAAGCGAGGCGTAAATAAATCGTAAATCGTGCGTATGTATAAGGTGAATACTTTGCACAGGTAAATGAATTACGTCATATCTTTTCACAAACTTGTTTTAATGTTTTTTTTCATTAATTGCCACAAAAGGAGGATAATTAATTAGTCATGTAGTATACTTTAAGAAATCTTTTTTTTCTATAGGGATGAGTCCAAATTATGAACACTAAACGACCTGAAAACATGTCTAGGCAAGAGCGCCTGAATTTTATCGTCAATCGCATGCGTATACAGCAAGATGTTACTCCTACCATGCTATCCGACGAACTGCAAGTGTCGGTCAGAACTATCTACCGTGATCTGCGCTTCCTGCAGCGGGGCAAATCGCTCAACAAGCGGTATAGCCGTAAAGAAGGCAGATACGTTTTTGAGCAAGAGATGGTAATACCTCCGCTCTCCCTCACTCCTTCCGAGGCTCTCGCAATCTACTATTCGGCTTGTAACCCTGCTTTGAGCGGTGATAACTTTGCCAGCCGCGATCTTCGCTCTGCGCTCACGAAAGTCCGCACCTCACTCACTCCCAAAATTTCAGGCGAACAATCGGATCAAGTATCAATTCCGGTGACAGAAATTGGATACGCTGCAGAGAGCGTACAACGGCCTACAGTAGAGCTTATTCGAAAAGCGATGAGAACAAATCGTAAGATTGGAATTAAATACTGGTCATCTTCTGCAGATGCCGAACGGCATATCATCGTCTCACCTTTTGTGCTTGATGAGCGGAACGGGCATCTCTATTTGGCTGGCAGATCCGAAGAAGAGGGCGAAATTCGAGCCTTCAAAACAGTACGCATTCGTGCCGTTGAGCTGCTTTCGGAAAGCTTCCGTTTTCCGCGGCACTTTGTTCCAAATAATGTGTTCGATAAGGCCTGGGAATCCTATAGCGGCCAGGATGAAGATATTGAAGTGAAGGTACGTTTCGCTGCATCCGTTTCTTCTCTTATCACCGATACACCATGCAGGCAGTATACCGCGATTCAGCGTGAACCGGATGGCCACATTGTATACACTACTACAGTCAACAGCCTTAAAGAGATAGCGTGGTGGATATTCTCCTTCGGCGGCAACGCAGAGGTGGTGAGTCCTCCTGCTCTGCGAGAACAGTTCATAAAGCAGGTAAATTCTCTGCATAGCCGTTACTCTAAAGGTTAATTTGATTGGGTCAATTTCAACCAAATCTACAGCTCGCTCCCTGCCTGCAATTTTATTTTGTTGGCGGGGAGTTTTTATTTCACTTCTCAAAGAAATTTGTATATATTTACTATGGTGTGATCTGCATAGTTGTACTATGACTATTTGTGCTTTATCCGTGTGTATTGTATTATTGTAACATCCCTAAAGATGGCATATCCAGAACCGAAACTATTTCGCTCAAGAAATGGATTTGCGACGGGATTAATCTCCTTGCTACAAAGTGCAAATGTTCTATAGGACATGAATTCGTGTCCTCCAGACACTTGTTTTTTTTGGTGAAGGGTTTTACGGGTTGTGAAAGTAATACGAAATAGTCACTCGAACGATGCCGGGCACTGAACTACTCGTCTTGAAGGCCTGCGGCCAACCGCACTGCGGGCGGAATCGAGTCTGTAAGACACCTGTATTATGATGCCGAGAGTTTTTAACTCCCGGAAATAGTCGTATAAGCGATTACTTTCACTCCCCTTTATCCCGTCTCGCATCTATGTATGATCGTGAAATCCGTTTGGTTCAGGCTCTGCCAGCTTAGGCAAAAAGCTGTATTTCCCGACTTTTGTGAGAGGCTCGAAAGAATTATCTTTTGCAAGAGTATTTTTATGAAAATCAATATCTCCGCAAACTATTCGCAATTAAACGAGCATGGAACACAGATTAGGAATTCGCGCGAATGAACGCGGTTTTTTGATGAGCACATTATCGAATGTTTGAATCCCATCGACACCTACAGCTTTTCATGTGGCTAACTGAATAGACTATATATTCGTCTGTTATATTTCATAAATCTCCCCAAATATGCTATGATTCTATTATAATTTTTAGCGGTATTTCGATTTTCGTATAAGGCGATTACGGATACAGTTGTTATTGAGGGAGTAGATGGAATCATACGAAATTTTTGAGTACGATGTGCTGGTGGTGGGTGCAGGCGGTGCGGGTCTTAGAGCCGTGATTGCGGCCCGCGAAGCAGAATGCACCGTGGGTGTCGTTTGTAAAAGCCTTCTTGGAAAAGCGCACACCGTCATGGCGGAAGGCGGAGTGGCAGCATCGTTGGGGAACATGACCACTAACGACGGCCAGAAAGAGCCGGACGGCTGGCAGACCCATTTTGTAGATACGATGAAAGGCGGCGCTTTTCTTAATAACTGGCGCACTGTAGAGATATTCGCAAAAGAGGCTGGTGACCGAGTACTTGAACTGGAACAGTACGGAGCTGTTTTTGACAGGACCCCGGAAGGCCTCATTGCGCAGCGGCCTTTTGGAGGGCATAAGTATCGCCGATTGAACCATGTGGGTGACCGCACCGGTCTTGAACTCATTCGAACATTGCAGGACAAAGCAGTAGGGGTTGGAATGAACGTCCACATGGAGGTTTCACTAACGCGACTCCTCAAAGAGGGTGATCGAGTGGTGGGCGCTTTTGGCTATTATCGCGAAACGGGGAAACTAGTAGTCTTCAAAGCCAAGTCGGTAGTACTGGCAACCGGCGGCTGGGGACGCATGTTCAAATACACCTCCAATTCCTGGGAAGGCACCGGTGACGGCCTGATGCTGGGTTATGAGGCAGGCGCCGATCTGCTGGATATGGAGATGATTCAGTTCCACCCCACAGGAATGATATGGCCGCCCGGAATGCGCGGTATCCTGGTGACGGAAGGTGTGCGTGGTGAAGGTGGCAGACTAAAAAATAATAAGGGTGAACGATTCATGTTCAACCCCGAATATATGCCTCCTCTTTACAAAGGGCAGTTTGCGGAGACCGAAGAAGAGGCTGAACGGTGGCTGGATGACAAGAAGAACAACCGGCGCCCACCCGAACTCCTCCCCCGAGATGTTGTCGCAAGATGTATCTATAAAGAGGTTCTGGCCGGGCGCGGCAGTGAGCATCACGGAGTCTATCTGGATGTCTCTCATCGCGGAGCCGACTACATTAAGAAAAAGCTCCCTAGCATGTATGAACAGTTCCACGCGCTTGGCGATATAGATATCACCAAACAGCCTATGGAAGTCTACCCCACTATCCATTACGTAATGGGCGGCATCGCGGCCGACTCAGAGACATGTGCCAGCACGGTTCCCGGCCTCTATGTTGCAGGTGAAGTGGCCGGCGGGCTGCATGGAGCGAACCGATTAGGCGGAAACTCACTTTCGGATATTATTGTATTCGGGAAGCGCGCCGGCGAAGGCGCAGCCGCCTACGCAAAGTTGGTTTCTCATGGAACCATTGATGACAAGCAGACAGAACAGGAACTGGAAGTTCTGCTGTCGCCATTGAATGCGACTACTGGTGAAAACCCATATGAGATCCATCAGGAACTTCAGGAGACCATGCAGAAAAATGCTATGATAGCGCGCACGGAAGAGGCGCTTCAGCAGGCTCTTACGGATGTGGTAGCGCTTCAGAAACGTGCTCAGCATATCAAAGTCAGCGGCGACAGACGTTTCAATCCGGGCTGGCATGCTGCCAGGGATGTTCGATTTATGCTGCGCACATCAGAAGTGATTGTGCGCTGCGCCATTGAACGCAAGGAGAGCCGAGGAGCTCAATGGCGGCTAGACTATCCTAATCTTGATAACGAAGTGTGGGGCAAGAAGAACCTCCTTGCTAAGAAAGATGGCGATCGTGTACACGTCTTCACACGCCCTCTTAAAGAACTGCCTCCTGAACTTAAGGCTCTGTTCGAAGAATCGAAATAGACTGGGATTCAACCTCACCCCAACCCCTCTCCCAGATGCTCGTTCCTCGCGGGAGAGGGGCAAATGCTGTAATACATACCACCCCTTCTCCTGTTTTTGGGGTAAGGGGGGATGGGGGATGAGGGCAATTCACTCCCGTCCAGTCTTTTGGGTAACAGAATATACGGTAATATTGTAGAGGATAGATGGATATATGGATAAGATTACATTAAGGGTGTTTCGAGGTGACAGCAGCGGAGGCGAGATGGTGAACTACGATGTTCCCACTTTCCCAGGTATGGTGGTTCTAGATGCGATTCACCACGTACAGCAGAAACAGGATGGTACGCTGGCCTGCCGATGGAACTGTAAAGCGGCGAAATGCGGCAGCTGCAGCGCAGAGATAGATGGCAAGCCTGGCCTGATGTGCAAAACACGCATCGATACTTTTCCAAGCGGCGTGATCAATGTCGGGCCGATGAAAGCGTTTCCTCTCATTAAGGATCTCGTGACAGACGTTTCATGGAACTATCGGATGGCCTCTAAAATCCCTCCGCTTACACCCCGAGCGGATGCTGCAGGCAAACCATTCAATCTGCAGCAGGAAGATGTCGACCGCATACAGGAGTTTCGGAAGTGTATCGAGTGTTTTCTATGCCAGAATGTATGCCACATTATCCGCGACCACGACCGTAAGGATGGATTCTTTGGGCCAAGGCAGATGGTTCGCATAGCCTCGCT
>JANXSG010000024.1 GCA_025352825.1 Chthonomonadaceae bacterium
CTCTCAAAAGATGGTAAAATGTTCGGAGGAATGATGAACATCACTACCGATATGGGGCCAATACCGCCAAACTGGTCGCCTTACTTCCAGGTGACCGATTGTGACTCCTCGCTGGCAAAAGCCACTGAATTGGGCGGCAATGTATGTATGGGGCCGATGGAAGTCGAAAATACCGGCCGAATGGGCGCTGTTGCCGATCCGCAAGGTGCCATGTTCAACATCATCCAGCTTAAATAACTCGTTTTGAGCCGTACACGGAAGGAGACTGGGTTCCTGGTCTCCTTTTTTAATAAATCTCTTTTAGGATATACTATGCAGACTCTGGGAGCTCTGATCGCACTGGTATTGCTGATGATGACTGTGCAGGTTTTAGGAGCAGAAATCTATGTAAGTCCAGAAGGCAGCGATTACAATCTCGGCACCCGTCTGCAGCCTCTCCAAACCATTCATGCTGCGCAGGTTGCAGCCAGACGACTTAGCGAATCTCATGAAGAGCCGGTCACTGTCGTTCTCCGCAAGGGAACCTACTATTTGAATGATACGATCGTATTCACCTCCGAAGACGCCGGCACATCAGAGGCGCCAGTTACCTACACTTCCGCACACGGCGAGGAGGCAGTAATCAGCGGAGGCAGCAAATTTCATTTAAATTGGGAATTATACAAAGATAAAATTTTGAAGGCCAAAGTCCCCGATAATTTCACTACCGATCAGCTATTTGTAAATGGTGGGAAACAGATACTTGCACGCTACCCCGACTACGATCCCAATCAGCGCATTCTTAATGGTTACGCAAAAGACAGTATAAGTAGAGAGCGAGCATCTAGATGGGCAGATCCCCGCGGCGGATATATTCATGCAATGCACGCCTACATGTGGGGTGATTTCCACTATCGCATCACCGGCAAAAAAGATGACGGGACACTGGAGTACGAAGGCGGCTGGCAGAATAATCGCCGCATGGGAATGCACGATGAGTACCACTTTGTCGAGAACATTTTTGAAGAATTGGATTCCCCTGGCGAATGGTTTCTGGAGGTGCATTCACATACGCTCTACTACTATCCACCCGAAGGTATCGATCTCAAAAGTGCTTTTGTTGAGAGTGTGCGCTTAACCAAACTCATAGATTTTCGGGGCAGCCAGGCACGTCCCATACAGCACCTTCATCTTAGAGGGATCACTTTTCGCCATGCTGCGAAAACCTTTATGGAGAATAGAGAACCATTGCTGCGGAGCGATTGGACTATCTTTCGCGGTGGTGCGGTGGAATTTACCGGGACTGAGGACTGCAGCCTTGACGACTGTTTTCTGGATCGACTTGGCGGGAATGCGGTTTTCGTCAATGGTTATAACCGTCGATTGAATATTGAGCGATGCCACATCTTTGAGGCCGGAGCCAATGGAATAGCTTTTGTGGGTGATCCAAAAGCAGTCCGCTCCCCGCTATTCGAGTACAATCAGCGACAAAGCCTGCATGATATAGATAGACAGCCTGGTCCGCAGACAGGCGACTTTCCCAGAGACTGTCTTGTAGATAACTGCCTCATCCACCGAACCGGACGAGTAGAGAAACAGACGGCTCCTATTCAGATTGCCATGTCGAAAGGTATTAAGGTACGTCACTGTTCCCTCTACGACGTTCCGCGTGCAGGTATCAATATTGGAGACGGATGCTGGGGTGGGCATGTTATCGAATTCTGCGATATATTCGATACAGTTCTCGAAACGGGCGATCACGGTTCATTCAATTCGTGGGGACGAGATCGATACTGGGGTTTGAAAGATGTCAATCTCGATGAGCTCGCCAAATCCGGAATGCATGATCTCCCGCTGTTGGATAATACTGCAACCACCATCCTCCGCAATAACCGATGGCGATGCGATCACGGCTGGGATATTGATCTGGATGATGGCTCTTCTAACTATTATATTTATAAGAATCTATGCTTGAACGGCGGCATCAAACTCCGCGAGGGTTTCTATCGAAAATGTTCGAACAATATTATGGTGAACAACTCTTTTCACCCGCATGTCTGGTTCAAGGACAGCGAGGATATCTTTCGAAACAACATCGTGTTCGGCCCATATCAGCCGATCCAAGTCGCCACACCCTGGGGAGCGAAGTGTGATGACAACCTTTTTCACCAGCCTGGGATAATGAATTCCACTCCTGCATCTAAACTGCAAAGCCAGAGCGGGCGGGACGAATACTCCCTAATGGAGGATGCCCAATTTATCGATCCAAAACATGGCGACTACCGAGTCGCTCCAAATTCTCCGGCCATTCATCTTGGTTTTCAAAACTTTCCGATGGATCAGTTCGGTGTTCAAACACCATCGCTGCGCGCAATTGCGAGGACTCCGCTTTTGCCAGGAAGCGTTGATATCGAAATTCCTGGAACTACCAGTGGACGCAAAGCAGCAATGACGGTCTGGCTGGGAGCAAAGCTGAAAGATGTCTCTGGGCCAGGCGAGGTTTCGGCGGCAGGACTTCCAGGTGAGATCGGCGTATTAGTGATGGAGGTTCATTCTGGAACAATAGCCGAATCTGTAGGTCTCAAACAGGGTGACGTAATCAGATTCATTGATGGAAAAACCGTGATTTCTGTTGCTGATTTACTCAAAATTACAACCAAGAATTCTCGTTCCAAATCAAAAGTTCAGATTTGGCGATCTCAAAAAATGATTGAATTACAGGTTGACTTGGATTAATGATGATCTCATATAGTTTCTTTTCAGACTGCGGCCACCTATGACCGAGCAAGCCACCGTACCGCCGCGTCACTCTTTTCCATTGGCGCTGCAAGTAGTGATAGGCGCAATTTTAGGCGCAGTCATGGGCGTGATCTTCGGGCAGAAACGCTATCTGTTCGGGCTGGGTAATAGTGATATCGGCCAGCTTGGCCTGCTGATCATACGGGCGTTAAAAGCAATCGCGGCTCCGCTTATTCTATTCGCTATCCTCGACTCCCTCGCCAGTACGCATATCCCCGCTCGCAGCGCCGGCAGACTGATCGGTATTTGCCTGCTCAATGTAACGGTTGCGATGGTTATCGGCCTGACAATCATGAACTCCTTACATCCGGGAACACAATGGCTGGGCAAGCTGAAGCCTCTCACATCTCGGGTAAATATAACAAGTCCAAAATCCGATCCCGCCTCCCAAACTCGCAAACCAACTCTAGAACCCCTGAAAAACATCGATCTCTACATCCCAAAGAGCTTGATTGAACCGTTCATCGACAACCAGATCATATCGATTGTTCTTGTCGGGCTTTTGGGAGGAGTAGCTATTCGCCGTGTGAAGCTAAAGCAAGAGATGACCGGAGAGACCAGTGTAAAATCAGTAATGCTGTTTGTCGAAGGTATTTATCATGTCCTCATCCAAATGCTCACCATGGTGGTACGGGCAGTTCCGTTTGCGGTATTTTGTGTGGTCGCGAAGGTAGTCGGCGAGTTCGGCCTGAGAGTTTTTAGCATATTGTGGCTGTTCCTGACTGTCATGCTGCTGGGTCTCGCCATACACTCGCTCCTCTACTATCCATTCATGGCGTGGTTCATCGGCAAAAAGAGTCCCCGGTTCTATTTCGGATCCGGTGGAGAAGCGATGATCACGGCGTTTTCGATCAATAGCAGTCTGGCAACAATCCCCGTAACACTGAACTGTTTACGTAAAATGGAAGTTTCCGAGACTTCCGCACGACTCGCTGTATGTGTTGGCACCAACCTCAATCATGATGGAATCACCTTATACGAAGCAATGGCAGCATTATTTCTAGCGCAGGCTACGGGCTTTCATCTCAATATTGGGCAACAGTTAACGGTGGTGCTCTCATCGATCATGGCGGGATGGGGAGTGGCGGGGGTTCCAGAAGCCGGGCTCGTGATGCTTCCTCTCGTGCTGGGAGCAGCGAGACTGCCCGAGGCCGCCATAGTTCAGTGGCTGCCTATTCTTCTGGCGGTAGACTGGATTATCGCTCGCTGTCGCTCCAGCGTGAATGTAATGAACGAAATGATGGTTGCGACGGTTTTGGATCGTGGTGCAAGTAATGAATTCGTATAGTTACTAAAAATGCTGCACACCAGTATACTTTAGCTACGCGATATTTGATTGCTTTTAATTTTTAACTTCCTGAAGTTTATTGTCCATAGTTGAAAATAGAAACATATAATGGTGAAAATAGATGAAGATCGAAATCGAACAAGAAGAAGATGGCCGGTGGATTGCTGAGGTGAAAGAATTACCTGGTGCTATCGCCTACGGAAATACTCGTGATGAAGCGATTAGATTTGTACAAGCTCTCACCCTCCGAGTGATTGCAGATAGGTTGGAACAGGGAGAATCCACCCCCATAATAGTCGGTATGTTCCAGGTTGCAGCATGAGCCAATGGCCTTCTTGCAAATCCCAATGCGTATTGGCTGAATTATACAAATTGGTTGGAGTATCAAACGGGAATCTGCTGGTTCGCACAAGGTGATAATGAGGGAGGGAGGGTCCGATTACGTCTTTGCGTTTCAAGAAAATGATGAAATCGGACCACGAATGATGGCAAGGATTGCCAAAGGCACAGGGCTAAAACCTGATGATGTATAGGGTGAGTAATGATTATTTTGTTAAACTCTGAGTTGCTTGTGCCGTCGTAAGGCCACCCAGCCTTGATTTCAGGAACTGGATCGCTTTCTGAAGTTGAAGATCGTTGACTTTGTCCTTGAAATCTTCCACTTTCCATTTTGGTGATTGCTTTATTTCGATATCGGGTACTATTCCTCCAGTACCAGGAACACGTACGCCATCTTCATCGTGCTGGAAGTTGATGTCCTTGTGTTTTGGTGGAAAATAAAGGGCCGTTGTCAGGCGCAGAGCAGAACCATCGTCAAGTGGAAAAAGAGTTTGAACTTTGCCTTTACCGAATGTCCGCTCCCCGATCAGCGTGCCCACACCATAATCTTTGATTGCCCCGGACACAATCTCAGAAGCGGAAGCGCTGCCATCATTCACAAGAACGACCAGCGGAACTGCTACATGAGTCTGCATATCCATGAGATTTCGCACCTGCTCCTGCCCATTGCCTTCATGAATGAATACCACCACATTGTTGAGATTTACGTTCTGATCTTTGGGAATAAACAAGCTGGCAACCTGGATAGCGACTTCCAGAAGTCCTCCGGGATTGTATCGCAGATCGAGGACTAACCCCTTCACATTCTGCCGCGCCAGATCTTCGTATGCGCGCTCAAGTTGATCGACACTCTTCTCGTTGAACTCTTTTAGAACAATGTGGCCGATTTTGCTCTGTTTATCTTCCATCCAGTGCTGAACGACTGCGGGTTCAACAAGTGCACGAGTAATCGAAAACGACATCTCTTTCTTGCCGCGTAAAATACCAATTAAAACCTTAGTTCCGCGTTTTCCCTTGATCAGATGAACGACAGAGTTAATATCTTTGCCTTTAATTGACTGGCCATCAACACGAACTACCACATCTTCTGGAATAAGGCCAGCCTTCTCTGCAGGGCCGCCTTCGATTGGACGCGCAATCTTCGTGAATGCTCCTGCCTGCTCTAGTAGAGCCCCAATTCCTTCGAAATCACCCCGCGTGGTGGCGTGGAATTGTGACCACTCATCAGGATCGAGAAAACTTGTGAATTGATCATGCAGGCTGGCCAGTAGGCCACGAATTCCCTCGTAGGTGAGGGTACGCTCTTTTTTAATATCTATCGGAGCGCCGTAGTAGTCCTTCTTCAATAACATAAGAGCAGACTTATAGTCCGCGACCGGATCATCTACATCACCAGAAACGGATACTGCAGCGCTCCCACTATCCTGCGACGAGGCAGCTAAAATGTGTTCCAGCCTGGTAAGCTGTGCATCAGTGAACTGGACAGACCTGGAAACAGTGCGATTGTGAGTTGGCCATATTGCGCCGCTGCCATATCCCACGAGCACAGACATTATCACCAGCCCAAAAATAACGGGCAGAACAAGCATTCTTGATCGCATATTGCGTACCCTATCCTGTCTATTAATCATAAATGGAACCTCAATCTGATCTCTTTGCAGACTGTTGGACTATGAGAGTAACACTAACTTTAACCACCGAGAACTGAAAGTGCCTTTTGAACTGCTAGATCACCAGGCATTTCTGGTACCATCAAATCAGGCTGAAGCCCTTTTTCCAAATCGATACCCGCCGATGTGAACATCTTCGCATGGGCTAACTCAACTCCCGAACCATTCTTTAACAGTGTGAACAACTGCAGAATCGAATCGCCAAAAGTATGATTTCCGATTATCGTAGCTCTTCCCACATCATGAAGCGCTGAAGCTACCAGCTCGGAAATATTCGCAGTCCCATGATCTACAAGAACAATCAGAGGGAGGTTCAGAGCAGTTCGCGAACTTTTGACCACGAGTGGCTCTTTGACATTTGGCCGATGTTCGATTGTTGCAACATTACCGCCTTTAGAGAGTGCTCCTATCAATTTCATGGCAGAGTCGTAGCCATCAATACCTAGCTTAGGATCGGCGCGCTCACCGCCAGGATTCGACCGTAAATCCAAGATTAGCCCTTTCAAATCAGAAGGGAATTTCTTGATCACTTCCTGAAACTCTTCGGTTGCTTTTGGATTGAACTGTCGTATCTTCAACATCCCAACTCTGTTTTTGACAATCTGGAAATCCACAGGATCTACGATGGTTTCACTTGTTACTATGTCGGTTTTGAATGAAGCAGGCTGTCCAGGACGCTCTACCGTAAGGCTCAAGGTTTTTCCAGTCCCAGATACGAGGTACGGCAAAGCCTTTCCGAGGGTATACCCTTTTACAAACTTCGTTTGAAGCTTGTTAAATTCGGTATTCAGCTCCGCATCTGGCAGATGTTTCTTTTCCAATCTAATGAGATCGACACGTGGAGAATAAGCGATGATCCAGTGGCCATTTACTTCCGTAATGCGATCACCAGATTTTAGACCTGCTCTTTCGGCGGGGCTGCCGGGCATTACATCGAGTATCGTTAGTTGATGATACTCCACATCTTCTTTGAGCGCCTTTATTACAACTAATTTAGCGCCAATACCTTCGAAATGACCCTTGAGCTCACTTTGTATCGATTTACATAGCTCTGGCTCCAAGAAAGTGGTTCTGAGATCACCGAGAGAAGCGAACATTCGCCCTAAAGCTCCATCACTTAACTTCTGATTGCTATCGACGTTTGCAGCGACATACTCTCGCTGTACGTGCTCCAACACTACTTCAAAAACTTCGTCAGGTGGAATTTTGGAAGCAGTATCATGTGTTATCGCAGGATCACTCTCACCAGATGGACCACTTGCGCTTGCTGAAAGCATTTTAGAAAGATCACGCAGGCCATGCCGGCGGAATGGAGCCGAAGAGCCCATCGAACGCCCCCAGACATACCCTCCTGTTATAGCAACTAGACAGATTATAAATAATAAAAATCTCTTGAACGATCTATCCAAAATACGGCCTCCAGAACAAGAAAACATTGGGCTGCTTAGAATATATACAAAACTACTATGGATTGTATGGGTGGCGGTGTGGAATTTGAAACGAATATGCCATATTGCATTATACTAGCAGACCTGCAGTATGTCAACAAATAGCTTGTGTTATATTGCCACATAATAGGTTATCGGGTGATTAATATCATATCCGAAGGATTAATTCCTATGTTTACATAACGATTCTGTGCGCAGGGAAGTTCCTGCTGACTTACTCAGGTAAAGGTTTACCTTTAGTTTCAGGAGCAAATATCAGTCCGATCAAACCTATTAGATAGACGCTTGCCACCACACTGGTAGCCATACGGAATCCAAAGCCGGGTCGTGTTGAATCTTCAAAATGAAGAGCTAGTTTTCCTAGAGCGAACGGAGCAAATGCAGCAAAAATACGAGCACAGTTATAGCAGAACCCGCATCCAGTCGCTCGAAGCCGTGTGGGATAAAGCTCTGGGAAGTATATGGTGTAAGCTGAGAATGGCCCCAGTAAGCAAAATCCAAGAATTGGCGCCCACGCCAGCAGCGAGTTAAAACTATTTGCCATCCAGAACATACCTTGGATTGCTCCGTATGATAGCAAGAAAAATATCAAGAGAGCTGTACGTCTATTGGTTCGTTCGGAAAATCCTGCATAGGCAATCATGCCGAAGAATGCACCTACCTGCTGCGCCATAAATACATAGCTTTTATACTGCATTAATAGCTTCGCGCTCAAATGAAGTGGTTTCAGAGCTACATTTGTAAGTTCCGGCGTCCAGAATCCCACTCCCCAGAGTCCGCCCACTCCAGCCGTCGCTAGAAGTACTCCTGCAATAGTGTTCCTGCGAAGTACAGGCTCTGTAAAAAGACTCAGCATGGACCCCATTGAGCCCGCGTCTGTGTTCTTCGAAATCCTTTCTCTGGTGCTAGTCCAAACTTCAGGCTCTTTTACACTTCGACGTATGACAACAACCAAAAGCGCAGGAAGAGCGCCTATGAAAAAGGCATATCGCCAGGTCTCTTGAGACAAATTTAGGCTGCTAAGCGTGAGCGTAACAACAGCTGCCAGAATATTTCCCACAGCCGATAGTGCCTGTAACGTACCGAGCGCCATCGCTCGAGATCTCTGTGGAAAGACTTCGGCAACCAGGGAAGCGCCTGCCGCCCATTCACCACCCACGCCAAGTGCGGTGAGAAATCGAAACAGCCCAAATGTCCAAACGGTATGAGTTAAGCCACTAAGACCAGTGAAAATCGCATAAATTAAAATAGTAATGACCATCGTTTTGGTACGGCCGATCCTATCGCCCATCACACCGAATATGAACCCGCCTGCTGCCCACCCTAGAAGAAAAAGAGATGTCATCCAGCCACTGACACTTGTAATGGCATTTTTCTGTAGCGGACTTAGTAAATCGGGAGAGATTCCGTGGTAGAGGAGACTGGCAACGGCAGGCTGACGGACAAGAGTGAAGATATTCTGATCCATCGCATCGAATAGCCATCCCAATGCTGCAATTCCCAGCACCAGAAAATGATATCTAGAAAGACCCTGATACCATCTCAATTTTGATTCAGTATTAGTGAACTCTGTCATTAGGCGCTTTTCACTTCACTCTGTAGGCGTTTTGAATAGCTTCGGCCTGTGATTCTGGAAAATAGCCCAGGTACCAGCGTCTCCAGAATAAATGCTAAATGTACCGGAGCAAATGGAAGCACTTCAGCTATTCTTCCAGGGTTAGCGGCACAATGCACAATACTGCGAGCGACCGTATCTGTCGTTATGACGAGACCACCGGGTCGATATTTCTGCCCTTTTAAATTGTCAAAAAACTGCGTTCTTACAGAAATGGGAAGTACTTCACTCACATGGACATGGTGTGCTCGGGCTTCTATTCGCATAGATTGAGTGAAAGTATGAACAGCCCCTTTAGTTGCTGAATACGCGCTGACACCGGGGAGCCCCATACGGGCAGCGCCGGAAGAGACATTTATGATGTGGCCGCATTTTCGCGCGGACATAGAGGCAAGCGCCTGAGTAGAAAGACTGATAAGGGAGAATAGGTTTACTTCAAATAGAAAGCGCAGATCTTTTTCTTTGGTTTCTAAAATCGTCGCTCCAAGTCCAACTCCTGCGTTATTTACAAGGATATCTATCGGACCATGAAGCTGCTCTATATTCGATATAAGTCCTTCTACAATATCACGCTTCGAGAGATCGGCTGTTACGGGAATGGCGCCGCCTCCCGCTGAGATGATTGATTCAGAAACACTTTTTAACGCCTCCTTTTGTTCGGAAAGTAAAATTACGAAGGCTCCCACGGAAGCAAATTGCCTGGCCGTTGCTTCTCCAATTCCGGATGAAGCCCCTGTAACGAGCACACGCTTGGTTTTCAAATCCATTCTTTCTCCATATTAATTGTTGCCTAAAATATGAAACCTGTGATAATGCTCGAACGTAAAATGAGTTAAGAACAAAAAATCCGGCCTGAAAAGTCTGGCCGGGCATTATCAAAAAAGGGAGCCGTCATGAAAAATGTACTCTATCTGATTCTCGCGTTGATCGTCGCCAGTCTTTTGTGGGGAGTGATTAAGAGTTTAGTATTTGGTGTAATAGGATTAATTTTCCATATAGCTATGATCAGTCTATTCTGCTATCTGGTTTTTGCTATTTTTAAGGCGATGACCAAACAAAAAATTTAGTAAGTTATAGCACTGTCAACCAGATATACAGGCCAAGGCCAGTCAGTATTTGATATGGAATTCTGTAGAATTGGGACGTTTTGGAGGGTATCTATGATGGTACAGTAGCCAATATCCTCTCCAAATCCATTATCTGCAAGTTTGATGGCGTGCTTTCCTTCGATCATACTTCGAAGTAGATTCGAGTCGGACTGCCATAATCGGCGCGCTGCAATGGCAGCATCGTCCTGCTCAGGCATCTCCCACGGCCCTGCGAAACCGGAGATAGCCTCTATATAAAGTCCGGCAACTAATGCATCTTCCAGAGTGAAACGACCATTTGTTCCTGAACAGACAATCACAATATCAGATTGACTCTCCCGCGCTAAACTCCAGGCGCTCCGAGCCACCGACATTCGATTTAATGCCGCTCCTAGTAATACTGCTTTCGCGGAGGCGACTTTTTGAGTAGCTTTGGTACCGTTGGTGGTAGATATAACGACAGGTTTATCCGTAAAATCTAAAGTTGAAAATTCTACTGGTGAGTTTCCATAGTCGAATCCGGGAGCTTTCCATCCACCAGATTCACCGCAGAGCACATAGCCCTTAGATCGTGCAAACTGAGATGCCGTATCGTGGCTTGCAGCCACATACACGGCAGGACATCCTCTCTCGAAGAGTGTTGAAATAACGGTAGTCGCTCGGAGCACGTCAATCACAATACATACAGTCTCGGAAACATCACCCGCGAGTTCAGGTAGTAGAGCCGCTCTTATCTGCATTTCTGTCCTGCTGATCTAATGTGCATTTTCTAACCGCTTCATTTCGCGTGTAAATATTGGCACACTATTTTTATCCCATACCCAAATTTTTATGGTTTTCACGGTTCCCTTACAGGCCTGCACCGCTTCCATCATAATTGCAGCCGTGCTTTCGGCCGCCTCACGGCGTGTTTCATCAGTTATCCAGTTTGGCTGCTGAATGACGTTATCTGTAAAATCGGGAAGGATGAGAGAGTTACCGCCGTACTGAAAGATCAACTCTGCAGCTTTTCGTACTGCCTGTTTGATAATGCCAGGATTAGTTCGTTTCTTTTCGTCGAAAATCACTGCGAGGGCAGTCTTCTTAAATCGATACTTCCCACCAGATCCTATGAACGCCTCCCCTGGCTTCAGCGGTGCCGCACCATTTGCTTCATATTGAATCTGACATGCTGTATAGTCACGAGCAAATTTAGCCGCACCCGTTATCATTTTCAAGTCGGTACCTACCGGAACAATGATTCCATCTGCCTTTAACAGCATGGGCATCCGTCGATGAGATGTCCAAAGCTCCACGCGAGTCCCCTGCATATCCACGTGGCTCACCGGACGAGTAACCCATGGATAGTCGTTCTCGAACAGTCGAATCAGGTATCGCTTGAATGCTGCTTCGAGTGTTGCCCGGTCAAGTTTTGCTGCCGGAGGGGTTAATTGTGTCTTCAGTTCACCCGCTTCAATAAATGCCATTTCTCTTCTACTCCTGAATGTCCACTTTTCAAACTAGAATGCTTTTCACTCCCACGAAAGACAGGAAACAGGCAGAAGATCAGGATTATCACAGGCTGTTCTTCCGGTCTTCGAGAGAGGATACCATTCGCCTTCGATCTTCACACGTACAATATCGGCAGTAAAATCGTTATTCGTTCCATGCTCTGTGCAGTTGGAGAAGAGTGAGGAACCTACGCCATATACATCGACAGGTACGCCCATCGCTTCGAATTTCTTTATCCTGGCCGGGTTAAATCCACCTGTTACTGTGATTTTAACATTTTTACACCAAGCGCGAGCACGCTCGACCCACTCCATCGGCAGTTCCCAGCACTCGTAAGCATTATCTATGGCTTCTCTCAGCTGAAAACAGAGCCTGGGGTTAACACCATTATCAAGTGACGGATCGCCTAACGGAGTAATACTCGCATCGCGCATCGCACCACCAGTGTCGGGTCGCACTCCATAGAGAATATATTTTCTGGCTTCATCTTCGTTCCCCGAGATCGAGAGTTCGCGATACTTCTGGAACATACTGGTCATAACCTGAAGCGAGGTTCGGATACAGTCATTGTAGAAATCCACCAGCGCAATACGCGGAACATCCGGTGAGAGCGTTGAGGCGAATGCCATCATTGTTTCAGCTGTATCTCCTAGGAAACAGGCTATTGCCGCATGCGCCACCGTACCCCCGCCCGCCCCACCCCACCAGTCGCCTTGTTCATCAGTAGATACATGCGAGTGTGCGCTTTGTCCCGTTCGGGCATTGAATGCCTCCACTCCGATATGATATGCAAAGCCGTCGGATGCCTGCACTTCGTGGGCATCGAAACGTGCTGGAAAGAAAAGCACATCTTTGCCGCGAGCGGCATCCAGCACATAGTATACGTTCGTCGCGATGCGTGTCCCGCGGGTCAGCGCACCTAATGTGGGCGTTTCCAGCATTGCGAATTCGCGGTATTTGCCACGTACTTTCAGTACCGGAGAGACCTGATTGGCGTCGCCGCCATAGAAAGCCAACGCTCCGTCATGGACAGCCCAAACTTCGGTCTGGTCGAAAGTATCGACCCATGTGCCATCGGAATGGAAATACCCGGTGCAGGTCTGGAGCATAGCAAGCGCTTTGTCAACCCCCACGATAACCGAGAATGGTTTACGTCGGGTGAACCACTGCATCTCAACTTCGATATCCCCTATGGATATGTTGGCTAGATCGCGGCCGATATCGGAAAGATCAGGAGAAGTACCGCCAAATCTATATCCTTGCCTGGCAAGATTTGACAGTACCGAGACGATGTTATTGAAATATTTGTCGGAATACCAACCCTGCCTCATGCGATGGATATCAAGCTTGAAGGTATTAATCGGCAGCCGCGTTCCATCGAAGACACTCATCGCAGCTCCTAATCGCTGAAAATCATATTGAATTATAGCATATACAGGACTTATTTTTGCTGAAAAGCCGGGCTAGATTACGTCCCATATAGCCTGTCACCAAAGTCTCCAAGGCCGGGCAGAATGTATTTTTTGCTGTTGAGTTCGCGGTCAAGCGCGGCACAGATTATATCGAGTTGAGGGAATCTGGTTTCCAGAAGATTCATACCTTCTGGTGCGGCTACGATACAGACCAGCTTTACGTTTTTTGGCTGCCCTGAATATATTCGATCCAGAGCCTGCTCAGCCGAGCCACCAGTAGCAAGCATCGGATCGAGAAGAATTACCATTTTGTCTTTGATCTCTGGAAGTTTACTATAGTATGCTGATGCGGCTGAGGTTTCTTCGTTGCGTTCTAATCCAAGATATCCGACCGAAGCACCAGGAAGAATATCCAGCGCTGCCTCAAGCATCCCTAGCCCCGCTCTTAGCACTGGTATAACTACCAGATCATCCGCGAGCTGCTTGCAGGATGTTGCTTCCAAGGGTGTTTGAATAGTTACAGATTTTGTGGGCAGATCACGAGCGGCTTCGGTGATCAGCAGCTGGGATATCGATTTCGTGAGCCTGCGGTAAGTCTCGGGATCTGTACCTACATCCCTGAGTCTCGACAATATATGTTCCGCTAAAGAGTGTTTTAAAATGGTATAAGACATAGATCTCCCTAATACAGCCCTCACCCTTTGCTCCTCTCCCAAAAACAGGAGAGGAAAGTTACTGCTCTGTCAGATTTCCAATGTTTTGTTAAGTTTAATCTCATTCCAGCCTATGTCATTGCAGTATAATAGTGTAGCTGTGGTTTAAAGTTCCCCCTCTCCTGTTTTTGGGAGAGGGGGCAGGGGGTGAGGGCTGTCTGCTGCTTCCTGCTTTTCTCTAGCCAAAAGCTTCTCTGCCCGTTCTGGCCCGGGAGGCTCCATCGGGCATCCGTTTTGGGTCATCAGACTCGCGATATCCGCCATAACGCGTGTGGTTATCTCCTCACGAGAGCTTTTCTCATCAAAAAGTATCGGTTTTCCAAAAATAACACGCAGGGATACACGTTTCGAGCGTTTCTGATTTCGGGGAAGCATCTCGAATGTTCCGATTAGCGCCGCAGGTACAACTGGGCACTTGATCTTCTGTACCATCAATCCTATACCTGGCTGCCCCGGATTCAAAAGTCCGTCATAGGTTCGCGTTCCTTCAGGAAATATGCCAATAGTATAACCATGCTCAAGAACTGTGAAAGCTTTTCTCAGCATGGCACGGTCTGCTGTCTGACGGCGAACTGGAAACACTTGGATTGCTTCCAGAAGATAGGCTAATATTTTGTTATCCCACAGCTCACTTCGGGCGATACCCCACATTTTGCGCGTTCCATAAATCGCTGCCCAACCCAGAACAGGATCGATGTAGCTTGCATGATTGGCAGCAAAAATTAGACTTCCTGTCCGAGGTACATTTTCTAAACCTATAACTTTCCACCGTCCATAGACCTTGAATATGAGTCTACATAACCAGGCGAGCAGGTGATGGACAATCAGAAGATCGAGCCTCTGTTTGAAGCTAACCTCGATTTCAGATTTCTTCACGCGATTGGCGACCTTCTCTCGTCAGCTAATTTCACAATTTTATCCACCACTTCGTCAAGCGCAAATCCGTCTGTATCGAGAACCACAGCATCAGCTGCTGCCTTTAGAGGAGAGTCTTTTCTACTGCTGTCTCGTGCATCTCTTATGATCTGATCCTGTAACACCTCTTGATAATCCGCAGCTAAGCCTAATCTTCTAAACTGCTCAACCCTTCTTCTCGCTCTCTCCTCGGGGCTGGCGGTGAGGAATATTTTCAGTCCAGCATCTGGGAACACGACTGTGCCTATATCTCTTCCTTCCAGCAGCGCTCCTCTTGGATCATTTCTAGCAAGTTCCCTCTGAAGTGCAACAACTCCATATCTGACATCTGGAATTACGGATAATGCAGATGTAAACTGAGAAATTTCAGGGGTGCGGATTGCTTCTGTAACATCTTCCTCATCAAGAAATAGGCTTTGTTGATATGTTTCGGAGAGCGGAGAAAATTTGATTTTCAGCTCTGATACAAGTGGAATCAGACTTTCATGATCTTCTACTCCAAGATGCATTCTTTTAGCTTTAAGCGCTAATGCACGATACATTGCACCCGTATCGATATATGTTACTCCAACAGTCTGAGCAACTCGTCGCGATACACTGCTCTTTCCTGCGCCAGCCGGTCCGTCAATCGCGATTGTAAATGGCATTCAAATCCCCTCTCGTCACCATTGCACGATTCCTCAGAATTGATTAAAATTCCTTCTGGACTGTTATTGGTACTTCATCTTTGAAGGACGGCTAAGAGGATATTGCGAACAAAATATTGAAATTATAAGTCAGAGAAGAGGATTCCCTGAAAATTGCGGAAGTCTATAAAGATGTGAATAGGAGTAAATTTGAATGCCAATTCTCACGCATTCTGTGCGTGCAGCGAGAGCCCTGCGACGCCTGGAAAAAACTTTGCAAAACTGGCAGGATGATCCAGAAAGTCCCCGAGCTGATGTAGACCGTATGCTTTTAATTATTAACGATATGAGGCAGTGGGTACAAGGCCATGTTCTTGCTGACCTGGACAAAGCTGAACAAAATTTAAAAAAACGGAAGAGTTCTGAAGATGGCAGAAAATATTTTCCTCAAAGTGAGTGACATTCATTTCTAATTTTCATACACCCCACCGACCGTTATCTGAATAGTATATCCGTTTCCGCTAAAGTAAACGCATGTCGATATTTCTTCATTTCGTTATATCCTATGAAAAACCCCATGTCCGAGAATAAGGGCGTGTTAACCCTCTCAGTGGTCGTGCCAGTATTTAACGGCGGAAGCTACATGCCAATATGCTTAGATTCTCTAACGAAATCAGTGCAATCAGTCTCTGAAGAACTGCGAAAAACAGTTGAAATTGTAATTTGTGACAACTGTTCAAATGATGGCACGTTTGAATTGGCAAATGAGTTTCGGTGTGAATGCACCTTACGCGTACTCCAGCCGCCTGCTCATTTTGAAAATCGAACAGAGAATTGGCATTTTGGACTGTCGCATGCTCTCGGAGCTTGGATTATAATGCTTCACTGTGATGATCGGATGGCGCTTAATGGAATAGCGAATATTCTTAAAATCTGCAAATCTCACACGCTGACGGACGTAGTGATGCTCTCTGGCAGACATCGCGTGTTCAGCGATGATACTCCTCCAGGCAGACTGTTTCCCATATGGCCGCTTCCTTCATTAATTTCAGGACATAAACTGCGTGAACAGATACTTCTACGACACTGCCCTTTTGTTCCGTTTCAGGTGATGAAAAGAGTAATCTATGAGAAGATTGGCGGGCTTGACTTCAAATATGAGCTGGTACAGGATTGGGATCTGTGGATAAGGCTGCTGGCTGAAGGAGAGGTATACTATACAGGGTTTCACTTCGGCGACTGGCGAGTTCATGAAATTAGCGGCCGTTATGCGAGGACATTTGCAAGAGAACATCTTGAACTTGTTTCGGATATCAGACGTCTGATACCAGAGATGAGCAACAATACTGCATGGAAGGCGCTAAATGAACAGATTCCACGCATCAGAACATGGATACCAGACACTCCTATCCTCGAACTTACGATGGGTTTGAGTCATCAATCCGTAATACTCGAGTGTAAAGAGCCCGATAATAGGGAAATATATGGAATTTTAAAGCGCCAGCGCTGGGCTGTCGCATGTAAGCTATTCCTCTTGAGGATGCTAGGCAGTCTGAGATTACTGCGAGTTAAGTTTGATTGATTTTTAATATCGAACTTCAATGATCTGAATTGTACGAACAGTTGATTCATGCCTTTCCTGGAGTGTGGATGAAGATCGATCTCGTATCAGGACATAAAAAAAATTGGGATGCTGGAGCTTCTACAGTGTTTCTGCATCTGGACAAATCACTGTCTGACTTAGGGCATGCTACTACTATCTTTCATGCAAGTGATTTTGAAAATCGTCGAATTCCTGGCTCCATCGCCAAACTATTTGACGCGTACTCTGTACGCAACAGCCTCTATTCGCATACTTCTCAGACAGATGTGGTTGAGGTAGCAGGAAATTTAGGCTGGGTATTGTTCAAAACTCTGCGCAAAAAATTGGAGAATAGAGCTCCATTGATGGTCACACGACTGCATGGACTTGAGTTTAAGGACGAGCAGTCGCGCATTACGGAAGAGATTGCTCAGCTAATGAAGCTGCCCTTGAAATACCGCGTTTTTTCACGGCACTGGATTAACTGGCAGGAGTTTGAAAGTATAAAAGTATCAGATCTGGTTATCTGCCACACTTCACGTGAAGCAGATGCTATGATCACTGCCGGGCTAAAACAGGAAAAAGATGTCGCGATCGTACCTCTTGGAGTCGACGAGAGATTTTTTTTTGAACACAAAACAGCACCGACTGTAAAAAATATTCTTTGGTGGGGTTCCTGGGTAGAGAGAAAAGGTATCTTTTCACTTCCGCGTGCCATAGAACTAGCAGTGCGGGAGATGCCGGATCTGCATCTCACACTGGGTGGTACTGGCAAACATCCAGAAGAGATACTGCCTCTTTTCGCCGAATCAGTTCGGCACAGAGTGACAGTGCTTCCGTTTGTGTCTCGAGAAGAACATATTCTATATCTACAAAACAGCGATCTGTTTTTATTTCCCTCTCTTTCAGAAGGATATGGCCTGGCACTGTTAGAGGCGATGGCATCAGGCATTCCATGTATCACCACGCATACTGGAATGGCTTATGATAGACTAGAACACAATGAAAACGCAGTTATCGTGCCGATGAGTGGGCCGACCGCCCTTGCTAGAGCAGTAGTTTCGCTGGCAAATGATGTAAAGCGCCGTGAATTAATTAGTCGGAACGCACAGAGAACTGCGCGGGAGCTCACCTGGGATAGCTTTGCCGCCAGGACTGCACAACTCTATGACTTCCATCTCTCTGAAAAGGCGACATCTGCCCACACATAGTCAATTGTGATATTGCATCAGTGCATTCTTTTTTTAAAGTGCATTTTGTTTCTTACTTAACTTATGGTTTCTCCAAGATACAAACGCATATGGCATCTTCTCTTTCAGTTCCTTACCGGCCAGATCAGCGTTCAGGGCCTCACCTTCATCACCGGATTTTTACTGCTTCGCTGGCTCAGTATCGATCAATATGCCCAGTTCAGCGTTGCATTCGCTTTTCAGTGCACTCTGAATATGTTGATAGATGTAGGGTTTTCAAACTCCATTGTGGCTCTGGTTGGTAATCGGGGAGAAGACGGCAGCTTAGTTGGAAGCTATATTCGCAGCGCTCAGTTCTATCGTTTTCGAATGTTTGTAGTCATGTGCGTGGGGTCGGCCGCAGCCTTTCCACTGATGACAAGACATCAGCCGTGGGGTCTGCAAACCAAATCCGTTCTCTTTGCTGCTATCATTGCTTCCGTTTTCCTTCAGGGAAACCTGATGTATGGTGCATCGCTGTTAATCCGGCGTCAGCTTAAGTCGTACTACAGCGCCCAGTTATCAGCAGCGATTGGACGTTTAATCATCTGTTTGATACTGCATAAACTCGGTTTGCTGTCTGGGGTTGTGGCAGTGTGGGCAAGCACATTCTGGATATTTCTTACGGGATATCAGTACCACAAAAGCGCCAAGCGACTCGTAGCAGTCCCTCCTGAAAGCCTACCCGAACACAATAGGGACATGCTTCATTATGTCTATCCACTCGTACCAGGAATAGTATTTACCGCACTTCAAGGGCAGATAGGAATTGTGTTGATCACAATTTTTGGGCGCACCAAGAACATCGCAGAAGTGGCCGCTCTCGGAAGATTGGGCGTTATTTTCGGTGTATTCACTGCATACTACACTGTAATCGTTGAACCCTACATTGCACGTATTCATGTCGATCAGTTAAAACTTCGCTACTTCCAAATTGCGTTAACGTCATTTGGATTTGGCATACTATTTACAGCGCTTGCTTTCTTATATCCACGACTTTACCTATGGCTTTTGGGACCGAAGTATCATCATCTGGGCGCTGAGATAGGCTGGATTGTGCTATATTCGTCTATGGGGTACATTGCAGGTGCATTCGGATCGATGAACAGAGCAAGGAAATGGGTCTACTGGAGCTATACAATGATGACTATAGTTGCTGTCATCATCACCCAAATCATATCCCTTTTCTATTTGGATCTCCGTACCACACACGGTGTCATTCTATTCTCGTTTTATGCAGATTTAAGTGTGTTAATTGTTCATATGGTGGCTGGAATTTATGGCCTCTACAATATAAAAACGACAGATTTCATGGAAGAGATTCCTGCTTCACAGGCAGCAAATATTGATTAATAATATCCAAAGCTGGCGTAGTCAGAACCAAAATGATGACACCTTAATAACGATTCGCGACGGGCTAAAGCCCTTCGCTACAAAGTACAAATGTCCTGAAGGACATGATTGTGTGTCCGGAGGACACTTGTCTTTTCCAGCGAAGGGCTTTAGCCCGTCGCATAAATTCATTCATGGTTGCGTTCATTTTGAATGCAACATAACTTCGAAGGTATTGATCCAACAGGAGATCATATCAGTTTTTTGGGATTATCATTCAGATAAACCAGGAGGTATTACTGCATGAAGATCATGATAGTAATGCCGCTAGGAGAACAGCGCGGTGGCGGCGAACTTACCCTGCTTCACCTCATGCAGCAAGGCCAAAATATGGGGATATCCTGGCTTGTGATATTTCTAGTCGATGGCCCTATGGTTACACAAATACGTGCATTAGGAGTTGAGGTATTCGTGGTGCCGGGTGGCCGGATGAGAGAAATTCATGTTGTGATGCGCGCTATATTCAAAATTGCTTCGATTGCACGCCGAGAAAAGGCAGACTTAATATTTAGCTGGCTGGGAAAGGCACATCTGTACAGCAGCCTAGCTGCTATCTTAGCTGGTAAGCCAGCCCTCTGGTTTCAGCAAGGCCTGCCTTCAAAGAACAGTCGAGTAGATCGGTTAGCGACACTTCTTCCGGCTGCAGGAATATTCACCTGTTCTCAAACTTCGGCGGATGCACAGGCAGCTCTATCTCCAAAACGACAAACAGTTGTTGTCTATCCTGGAGTTGAACTGGAACGATTCGATCCAACGATTCTCTCCTCTTCCAAAGACTTGCGTAGTTCATTGGGACTGCCGCCGAAGGGAGCGATCATAGGGATAGTCGGACGCTTTCAGCGCTGGAAAGGAATTCATGTGCTGATTGAAGCGATGCCCACTATATTGGAAAAGCACCCGGATACCACCTGTGTCGTCGTGGGCGGGAAACACTCTTTAGAAGCTGAATATCCCGACTTTATCGATGAGCGAATTGCTGCACTCGGACTGAAAAATCGTGTTGTGTTGGCTGGTATGCAGAGTAATGTTCAAGAGTGGATGCAGGCGATGGATATTGTGGTTCATGCATCTGATCGTGAACCATTTGGACTTGTCGTGATAGAGGCGATGGCTCTGGGGAAACCTGTAATCGCTGGGGATTCTGGAGGGCCGACGGAGATCATCACGAATGGTATCAACGGTCTATTGGCTCCTTATGGTGATTCAGATGCCCTTGCCAAAGCTGTTATTCGCTATCTTGACGACCCTCAATATGCCGGAGAAGTTGGTGTAAGAGCACGCATTAGGGCTCAGGAATTTTCGACACAGCATTTTGCTAATTCATTTGTAAAAGCCATTCGTGAAGTACTTCCGAATTAGTTCTACAATGCGTGGAGATTAATTGGATACAGGCAACAATACTATAGTATATTGTTCTGAATTGAGAGTGAGATAACTCTGAATGAAGATTAGCGTCATCATTCCCAGCTACTGCAGGCCGGACGATCTGAATCGATGCCTGGAATCCCTGTGTAATCAGATCAGATTGCCAGATGAAACTATCGTTGTGATACGGGCTAATGATCTGTTAACGAGTGAATACCTCGCGTCAGGCGATCTTATAAAACTCCCATTAAAGATAGTTAGGGCGGATAAGCCCGGTCAGATTCATGCTCTGAATTTAGGCAAATCGAATGCCACGGGAGATATTATCGCAATCACAGACGATGATGGTGCTCCACGGCCGGACTGGCTGCAGCGAATTGAAAAGCATTTCAGTGATGATGAGAGAGTCGGCGGTGTGGGTGGGCGAGACTGGGTTCATTCCGAGAATAAAATACTAGATGAAAGCCAGCAGATTGTTGGAATAGTTACATGGTTCGGTAAACGAATCGGAGGCCACCATTGGGGAGTTGGGCTTCCACGAGAAGTCGAAATACTCAAAGGAGCAAATATGAGTTATCGAAGCTCAGCAGTGCAGTCTATTCATTTTGACGAACGCCTGCTCGGAAAAGGAGCACAGGTTCACAACGATCTCGCATTCAGTTTGCGAGCAAAAAAAGCAGGATGGAAATTGATATACGATCCCGTGGTAGCGATAGACCACTATATCGCTCCGCGCGAATCACATGAAGATCGTGTAGTATTTAATCATGAAGCCCATTTTAATGCGGTATACAATGAAACTCTGGTGATCCTGGAATACTTACTAATGCCTAGAAGGTTAGTATTTTGCGCCTGGAGTATTGTAGTTGGAACAAGAGTGTGCCCGGGATTATTTCAGTTCATGATGAGCGCTATAAAACGTGATGATACAGCATTACGAAGATTTAAGTCTACATTGTCCGGCCGCTATCGTGGATTTGCGGCATATCGAGAATATAATAAATAACGTATTCAGACTAGATTACGACTTGACTCCCTATGAATTTAACATCCAGTAACATACCACCGATAAATAAAAGTGCACGGCGTATTCAAGGTCTGGATAGTATCAGATTCACGTGTGCTTTCATTGTGATGCTTGGGCATTTATGGCATGATCGAAGTGTTTCATCCTCAGGCATTTACCATGTACTGTTACGGATCTCGGAAGTTCTATTTAACGGCCCTGCTGCTGTTATTGTTTTTTTTGTGATCAGTGGCTTCTGCATACATTTCCCTTTCACCAGGGATCATTCCATTAATATTCCTTCGTTCTACTTTAGGCGACTCATCAGAATAAGTATTCCCTCATTGATCGCGGCTGGTATTTGGTCACTATTGTCTCCTCATAAAATTGATTGGAGCAATACGGTTTTATGGAGCATATTCTGTGAGATAATATACTATTTGATCTATCCCACATTACTGATTGCTCGAATGCGCTCTGGATGGATTCGATTAATAGTAATTAGTTATATTGTCGCTACCATATTAACTATTTCCAATGTTGTACGGCTGCACCATTCGTATAATGAATACACTACCCTGGGAATGTGGACATGGGTGCTTGGCCTTCCATGCTGGCTGCTGGGATGCTATCTGGCGGAAGAGTATAGCCGATTCCCACGGCTAGCCAAACCTTCTATCTGGCTTGTACGAAGTTTGGTAGTACTTATTTCTATAGGGCTTCGAGTGTTAAAATTCCACTCGACATCCTTGCTGGCCAGTAACTGTATTACTTTGAATATTTTCGCGGTGGTTATATTTTTCTGGCTCGGGCTTGAAGTGATGTACTTTTCGACTCATAACGCGTTTAGCCCTCTGGAGTGGGCAGGTGGATGGAGTTACTCTCTCTACTTGATGCATCCCGCTGCTGGTGATTTTCTGGCATTCTGCCATCTCGATAAGCTCACCATCCGATGGGAACTCAAGAATGCACTACTCATTGCCACCGCCTTGATTATCTCTTACTGCTTTCACCTGGCAGCAGAACGGCCATCTCATAAGCTGGCGGTTTATGTGAGTAAAAATGTGAAATTCAAAGGCAGACCAGTAAGTATCAACTTCGATAAAGAGGAACGTATAGCGTAATGCTGTGCGCAATATTTTTGTTGAGCACAACCATATAGTATTCTTTCTGACATTCAAAGATTAGTTAATATGCGAAGAGATATAATACAACCTACAATAGCACGAGAATCAGGCAGTATCATCCCGGTTCTCATTCTCATATTCATTACGTTTTCATTTTTTATCTACTTCTCCATCGTTCCTGGTGGAAACAGTTCCCTGATAACCTCGATTATGTTTTGTGTGGTTGCTATTGTTCTGGCATTTACGGATTCGAGATACCTGATGCCCTATATTCTCTATGTCTGGATGGCAGCTCCAGGTGTGCGGCGGATACTCGACTACCTGCAGGAGAATTTTCAAGCGATATCCCCACTTGTAGTCGCTTCCCTTGCCGCTACCCTATCTGCGCTAATCCCTATCTTGAGACGAAGGGTAAAACTTGATGCTCGAATTATTAGAGCTCTGGGGCTGATTATTTTAGCATTAATCTATGCCAGCATCCTGGGTCTATTTAGAAATGGAACGCCAGCTATTTATGATATCGCAAATTTTAGCATCCCAATCCTGGTCTTGATCTACCTCTCCATACAAAGGCTTGATGTGGAAGGGAGAGATTCTCTCATTCGCAGCTATGTAACAATGACTGTTTTATTGGCCATTTATGGCTGGATACAGTTTTTATTCGTACCTGTATGGGATGCTTACTGGCTTCATCATTCTCACATGACCACGATAGGAGTGGCACGGCCACTCATGATGAGAGTGTTTTCGACACTGAATGCTCCTTCTTCTGCGGGAGCGTTGTTTGGCGTAGCTCTCATTCCGATGCTTGCGGTGCCAAAATGGCGCGGTGTGTTTGGCTGGTTTGGAGTAATTGCAGTGGCGGGAGCGCTGGCATTCACCCTGGTTCGTGCAGCGTGGATTATACTCTTTGTGGGGATTTTCACGTTCATTCTGTGCGGCAATGGGAAACAACGCTGGGTCAGTGCCTTTCGGCTGGCAACTGCTCTAGCAGTGGCCGCCCTTTTATTTCCTTTGATTCCCGGCTTAAAATCTATCTCGCACCGTGCTGAAACGCTCACAAATTTATCAGAAGATCGGTCGACACAAGTACGCATTTTGGGCACGTTTTTATCATTGCAATCGTTCTTAAAAGAGCCATATGGCCGAGGCCTAGGAGGTCTGGGAGAATCTAGCAAACTTTCTTCAGATACATCAGATTCTTCCATGTCAAAATTCAACGACAATGGAATAGTCGTGCTAATGAACACTTTTGGCCTGCTGGGGAGCGCGGCTCTTTTTATTGGTCTCTGGACTCTATACCGATCTTTACGCCATGCGAACTCTTCACAACCAAAATATAGAGACTACACTCGGCTCGGACTCGCTGTTTTTATGTGCTACATGTTTTCGCTGCCATTTGGAAACAGCCTACAGGGAGTCACTGCCATCTCGTTTTGGTTTTTTGTAGGCATTGCTTTGGCCAAACCACCAGAAATAAAACAGATCATGGAGCCTGATTCTGCTCCCGCTACACCAATGCTGACGCGAGGACGCCGAATTTGAACGTCGCCATCGTCACTCATAAGGTTTTGCGTGGTGATGGCCAGGGCAGAGTAAATTATGAAATTGCACTGGGTGCAATAGAATGTGGACACAAAGTTATTCTGATTGCTTCCTCCATAGCGCCAGAACTCAAAGTCAACACCAATGTTCAGTGGATTCAAATAGAAGTAAAAGGCTGGCCAAGCGATCTCATTAGGCACCAGATATTTGCTGTGAAGAGCGGCCTGTGGATAATACGCCATCGAGCTGAAATAGATAGACTCATGGTGAATGGATTTATCACGTGGGCAAAAAGTGATATAAACACCGCGCATCTTGTGCACAGTTCCTGGGTAAAAAGAAAGCAAGAAGTTCGTGTGGTGAGCAGTTTGAAAAGTGTATATCAAACCATCTACACACGTTTGAACGCAGTTCTTG
Organism: Chthonomonadaceae bacterium; assembly: GCA_025352825.1. GTDB lineage: Bacteria > Armatimonadota > Chthonomonadetes > Chthonomonadales > Chthonomonadaceae > JANXSG01. Next base: position 25,047 of record JANXSG010000024.1, read on the forward strand.
AGCGGAAAGCATACGCACTCGCAAAGTCCGTCGTTGCTGTTTCCACCCAGGTGAAAAAAGAACTGCTGGATATAGGAGTCCCGGAGTCGCGCATATCGGTCATACTAAACGGAGTCGATCTTGAAGAGTTTCATCCTGGCAAGGTTGATAGATCCAGCCTGGGTTTACCTCCCGATGTTCCATTGGCAGTATTTATAGGCGATATCCGAACCACCCGAAAGAATCTCGATACCACGCTTAAAGCGATAAAACGCACTCCCAATCTCCATTTGGCTGTTGTGGGCCGGCTTGATGCAAGCCCCTATCCTGAAGTTGCCAAGCAGCTTGGAATGGAAGATCAGGTACATTTTCTGGGTTTTAGAAAGGATACAGAGGATATTCTGCGTGCATGCGATTTTTTAGTACTGCCAGCACGTTACGACCCGTTTGCCCTGGTAGTATTGGAAGCAATGGCCACAGGTATCCCCGTGGTTCTCTCCTCCACAGTGGGCGCTTCAGAAATTGTAACGCCTGAATGTGGAGTTGTCATTAAAGATCCCGAAGATGTTGAGGCACTCGCTCGTGGAATCGAATCTTTATTGACCGATCCTCAAAGACGATTACAAATGGGTACTGCGGCCAGAGAAATAGCTATGCGACATGGCTGGATAGACATGACCAAACAATATATGGCTCTACTGGAAAAATAGCGCATCTATGGGGAGCGGCTGCCTGCATGAAAACTAATGTATATTTGTTGAGAGAAGTTTGGGGAACGAAGCTGATGAAGATACTAATGGCGGGTAAAGACTGGTTCCCGAATACTGCTGGCGGACTAAACCGATACTTTTATGGAGAAATATTCGCGCTAAGCAAACTTGGCGTGAGTGGCACCGCATTAGTGAGCGCAGTTAAGCAGGGCCAGACATCACCATTTCAGCTGGTTACGATGGCGCCGGAGGGTGCATCGCTAATAAGCAGGCTGGCAGGGGCAAGAAGAGCTGCACTAGCGTTAGCGAAGCAGGATGTAGATGTAATTAATACGCACTTTGCTCTCTACAGTTTCCCCTGGGTAAACCAACTTCCCGATATCCCTCTTGTTGTGAATTTTCAGGGACCTTACGCTTCAGAAATGTCGGTAGAGCGGGGATCACTAAAAGATCGAATCAAATCTTCAATCGCGATGCGTATGGAGAAAACCGCCTACAAAAGAGCGTCGACGGTGATCACGCTCTCAACCGCTTTCAGAGAGATCGTGCATACCAACTACAATATTCCTCTGGAGAGAGTACGTGTGGTTCCTGGCGCGGTTGATCTATATCCATATCTGGCGGCGCCGAACCGAAAATCAGCGCGTGAGAAACTTGACTGGCCTCAAGAGAGGCCAATTCTTCTTGCTGTAAGAAGGCTTGCCCGCAGAATGGGGTATGAAGGTCTGATTGAATCTATGAGCGCCGTGCGGAAACAGCACCCGAATGTTCTGCTGTTTATCGGTGGTACAGGCACTATCAAAGAAGAACTGCTCCACCAAATAGAGAAATCAGACCTCAGTAATAACGTTCGCCTGCTAGGGTTCATACCCGATGATCAGCTTCCTCTGGCATACGCCGCGGCAGATTTTTCCATAGTACCCACAATAAAACTGGAAGGATTCGGTCTCTCCACAGTCGAATCACTCGCATCTGGAACCCCTGTACTTGGTACATCCATTGGTGGCACACCGGAAATTCTCACGGGGCTGGAACCGAAACTACTTTTTACTGCTCCCACTCCGGATGCTATTTCTGCAAAAATTAGTGACGCTCTGAGTAATCGCATACCAGTTCCAGACACACAAGCCTGTAGAGACTACTCTATACAGTTCGGTTGGGAGGCAGTCGCGCCGAAGATACTGCAGCTATTTAATGACGTAATCGCTACATGACAGCACGGAAGAAGTATAAGGTTTAACCTATAGTGCCACCTTCAGATACTAAAACAGTTACCATCCTCTATCTCGATCATACGGCAGAGCTAGGCGGCGGCGAGTTAGCTCTTCTGGGATTGGTTAAAAATCTAAGCATATCAGAATTCCATCCAATAGTGGTGCTTTGCTCTGATGGGCCGCTGGTCGAAAAGTTCCGAATTATTGGAATTGAACCCCAGATACTTCCTATTTCATCTGAAGTGACGGATACAAAAAAGGATGCTATCGGCGGCGGCACACTCTCAAAGTTAAAAGTTGTGTGGGCTACACTCAGATACTCCGTATTGCTGGCACGGTTTATTCGCAGCAATCGAGTGGATATTGTTCACACAAATTCGCTAAAAGCAGATTTCTTCGGAGGAATAGCTGGCCGCATCGCAGGCGTGAAAGTTATCTGGCATATAAGGGATCGTATAGTAGATGACTATCTGCCAGCAAAAGTAGTGCTAGTCTTCAGGTGGCTTGCGGATCATATCCCAACTTTTATCATTGCCAATTCAGTGGCTACATTGGAGACACTGCATCTCAGAAGAAAACCAGGGAAAGCAATATATTCGGGGATAGACATGCCCAATGAAATGCCATCCTCCACGACTGATTCAACGCAATATATTGGGCTCGTCGGCAGAATTACACCCTGGAAGGGGCAGCATATTTTTATAGAGGCTGCGGCTAAAGTTCTGAAATCGTACCCTGATGTTAAGTTCCAGATCGTGGGATCCCCTCTTTTTGGGGAAGAGGACTACCTTGCTCAAATACAGAAGCAGGTAAAAAGCCTCGATATCGAGAATAGCGTAGAGTTTCTAGGATTTCGGAAGGATGTGCCCGCGCTTATCAGTAAGATGGCAATGGTTGTGCACGCTTCAACAACCGGTGAGCCGTTCGGTCAGGTTGTGGCGCAAGGCATGGCCGCAGGGAAGCCTGTCATTGGAACGAATGGTGGCGGTGTACCAGAGTTGATTGAGAACGAAGTGACGGGTCTGCTGGTTCCGATGGGCGATAGCGAGGCGATGGCAGATGCGATCGTAATACTGCTGAACGACCCCGCAAGTGCCGCAGAAATGGGGCGATCCGGCCGCAAACGATCAGTTAAACTTTTCGCAGTCGAAGTCACCACTCGAGATGTTGAGAATGTATATCGTAGTCTGATGAGATAATCCTGGCGATTTGAAACCATTTTAGAGGAACGAACATGAATATCAAGCTTTTTGGTACCGCTGCCGCCGAAGGATGGCCAGGCCTGTTTTGCAACTGCAAGGCGTGCAATACTGCTAAGGAACTGGGCGGAAAGAATATTCGGACTCGCTCCTCGGGACTGATCGACGGCGTACTGAAGATAGATTTCCCCCCGGATACCCTGATGCATGTACTGTACCACGGCCTGGATATTCGAAGTATCGAGGCTCTGCTGTTCACGCACGCGCATGACGATCACTTTGCTGTTTCTGAATTGCAGTATCGCAGGTCAGGATTTGTCGCCAATCCGCTCACGAACGTTTTGCCGGTTTACGGCCCGCCAGATGTCATATCTGAGCTTACGAATCGCTCGGCTGCGCAGCCAATGCCCTACACGCTAACCACTCTTTCACCCTGGGAAACCATTGAGATTGCTGGCTATAAGGTCACTCCAATCATCGCTCAGCATGATACTTCGCTGACCTGTTACAACTATCTTATTCAGAATTCGGCAGGGAAAACTCTGCTTTATGCAAGCGACACGGGCTGGTATCATGAGGAGACGTGGACGTTTTTGCTCGGGAAGCGGATAGATGGTATTGTGTGTGAATGTACGAATGGCCCTAAAGAGGATGCGTGGTCGGCGCACATGAATATTAGCAGTGTGCTGCGGCTGAGAGAGAAGCTGATCGAGACTGGCAGCTTCCGCGCGGACGGCAAGATGATCGCCACTCATTTTTCTCACTGGGGGGCACTTACTCATGATGAGTTCGAAACACTTCTAAACCCACACAACATCCAGACTGCGTACGACGGTATCGAGTTCGAAATATAAACCAAAGGCATTGCAACCTCACCCCCCGACCCCCTCTCCTTCCCATACCCTCGCAAGCTCGGAGGAGAGGGGGAGAATAATGCGTACGCACTGCCTCTCTGTATCCCGCGCGGGTGAACGAATGCATTGTATTGTAGTCGTTCGCCAACATAACTAGCAGCGCACCAGGAGCACATATCGTCATTTTATACTTATCGACGGAGCGCAAATCAAACCGCATTCGTCACCCCCTCTCCTTGTGAAGGAGAGGGGGTTGGGGGGTGAGGTGTTCCCGAATCAGAGGGGGTTGGGGGGTGAGGTCGTTTCCTCCCCCTTCTCCCGCAGCGCGGGAAAGAGGCCGGGGGGATGAGGGCAATATAGGTCCGGGGGGCGGTTAGGCAGCTAACGAGCTTCGGGAGCAGGGAGAAGATAGGTAGTGGGGATAAGATGAAAGGCAACAGCGCATACGGATCGATAACCTAAACTGGCGAGACCATCTCCTCGTAGGGCACACGCTTTGTATCTTTAGCCTGTTTTCTCACATAAGGGATCATACACAGCGCAGATAAAAGTCCCACCACAAACCAACTTGCAGTAACTCCTTGCCACATCGGCGTATCTCCCATTAGTAGTGCTTTCGAAGTCAATAGATAGTTGTTGTAGTAATTTGAAGAGTCGCCTATCTGAAAGATTGCCTGAGCAGGGTTGAAGTAGTATAGATTTGCACCGAACCCCGGTTTTGAGTTCATATACTGAGGTACCTTCGACATCTCCGGGGCAATTAATCCAATGAGGATAGAAGCGGATGCTACAATCCATGCCAACCACCGATTACCAAATGCCACAGATAGGAAACAGCAGAATAGCGAGAAGCCAATTACGGATACCAAGAGAGCGATAAAGATCTGTGTTAGTCCGCCAGCCGGCTTGGTGGGAATGGCCTGTGTGTTAAACTGAGGTAATGGATTAGGCGCACCATTCGGTACGTCAACGGGAGTAATTGGCGCGCTGGATACACTTCGAATGGTTTGAGATGGATAGGAATTAAAGGCAGCCGTGTCCTTGAACATATCACCGGGTTTCCCAACCAGCACAAAACTAAATAGATAGAGCACAATACAATAGAGTGTGAGAAACGCCATAAACGACAGCCCAGAAGCCAGTTTACCAAGTTTAAACCCGGCAGATGTCCATCCCCACACAACATATTTCTTAAAATTCCTGGCTTCCCGAGGCAGCAGCGTTCCTGTAGTAAATGTAGGCACAAGAAGCATCATGAAACAGGCTGCGTAAAACAGCATCGATATAGGAGGAGATACTACCGCCATCACACCAGCTCCGCCACGATGATACCACCCATTAAGCCACCAGGTATTAATAGCCAGCAGCTGAATTGTAATGAGAAGGATGGTAAGGCCGCGTAGCAGCGGCGCTTTGCGTTCCGGAAAAGTTTCTAATCTGGAGGATGCAATAGCACAACATACGAGCCCAGTAATAAGACAAATTATTCCGAAGCCTACACCTTGATATACCTGGAAGCCCAGAAAACTTGTCCCGAACCACGATGCCCCCAGAGAATGCAAGAGACTTCCGAACTGTCCAAAACCGGCATTAACGGCTGTGTTTATTCCAAAAGCGCTTGCGACGAATATATACAGAACGAATATCGAGGAGTAAGTATACATTACTGACTGGGTGGTCGTACGCGCAATACTAGACCACATTAATCCCAGAGCCGCGATTAAAAAACTGCCCATCAGCAGCATGATATAGTAGCTCACCACCATTACAGGATCGACACTGCCGAGCATAAAACTGATCGAAACAAGTGGCAGTGACGAGATAAGCAGAAGTGCTGTAAAGCTTACCGCACATAGTAGTTTCCCAATAACTATGCTGTGGCGAGGCAGCCGGGTCATGGTGAGCATATCCATGGTTCGCTGCTCATTCTCTATGGTGAGTGCGCCGCTGGTAATTGCAGGAGTAATAAATAGCACCAGGAACATCTGAGTGATGATGTTGTAGTTAAAAAGATTGGTCCCAAGTTCTGCAACCGTGGAACTGCCCGCTCCCGAGTTCCCCACACTCGTCTGCCAGGCAGCGTAGTTGAAAAGCAGAATTAGTGTGAGCAGCCCGAGATAGGCAAGCTGAATCCAGTAAGCTCTCGAACCACGCATTCGCACGCGCAGCTCTTTTGTAAGAACTGGATTATCAGGCATCATTCGCAGCAATAGGGACATATATTAGCCTTCATCTATACTAATTCACGTGACCTTTTGTGACACGCAGAAACACATCTTCAAGGTCGGCCGAAGGTGTGTGGAACATGCGTATCTTGATATTCGCCTGAACCAACGCCTGGAGCACTCTGTACTCTTCATCCGGCTCCCCTACGTAACCTATCTGAACGATGCCGCCGCTGCTGGAATGCCCATTTTTCTGTAAAGTCTGTGCTATGCCAAGCTCTGCTGCATCTGTAAGCTTGCGTAATCCACTCGTTCTCTTTACCTCGCGGATGATGTCGGACATCCCGAGGAGTATTGCTTCTGCACGCTCTAGCTCATCTACGACTCCGATTTCAATGGTGTGCTGGCCGCGAACCTGGCGGGCTATGGTGTTCACATCTCCAGCAACGATCATCTCTCCACGTTCGATAATGCCAATTTTATTGCAGAACTCCTCCATCTCGGGAAGAATGTGTGACGATACGATAATTGTTTTCCCCATCGACTGCAGCTCTTTGAGAAGTTCTCGAATTTCGATGCGCGCCCTGGGATCGAGCCCCGATGCAGGTTCGTCCAGGAGCATTACTTTAGGATCGTGAACGAGCGTTTTGGCCAGACAGAGACGCTGTTTCATTCCTCGGGAGAGCGACTCAACATAAGCGTCTTTTTTAATTGTAAGATCGGTCAGAGCAAGTACATCGTCGATTATCTGCGGGCGTTTTGCTTTCTGAATTCGGTATGCAGCCGCGAAAAAATCGAGATACTCCCAGACCTTAATATCATCATATACTCCAAAGAAATCCGGCATATACCCCACTACAGATCTCACTTTTTCCGGATATTTCACAACATCGATCCCATCCACAGTGGCAGAACCAGCGGTGGGCATGAGCAGCGTAGCAAGCATCTTAATAGTGGTAGTTTTACCGGCTCCATTTGGGCCGATGAATCCGAAGATGTCCCCTTTTTCAAGCTCCAAGGTCAAATCCTGGACAGCGACCAGATCTTTATACTCTTTTCGCAGATGCGTTATCTGAATCATCGGGGGCATAGTAACACTCTCCTTCACCGAGTATACGAAAAACGGCGAAACTTGAAAATCATAAAAAAGAGCATAAAAATGGTCATAGCCACATACATCATAATCCCAGTGAAAAAATGAAAAGCATGGAATTCGTAGTCTGAAATGCCTGAATATAGCGCTTTAGCGATTAAATAGAACGGGTTCATCCATATGAGCGGAAATGATTCGAACATGTTGTTATCACTTGTCAGCATGGATATACCACTCGTAATCATTGCGGTTCCAATACACAAAAATCCTATCACAAAGGTATAGGCAGCCATCACTGCATAGATTGTCCGTCGGAACAGCCAGGATACAAACAGGCCAAAAGTTGCGAAGAAGACTGCAGTCACTGTCAGCAGAATAAAAGAGTAGACTACCTGGGTGAATGGAATATTCCCGGATGATAACTGATTTCTAACCCATGCAATAACTGATATGGGAGCAAGAATGGAAAGCAAGCCCAGTAGGCCTGTGAGGCGTGCGATCAGTTTTCCAAAGATGATCTCCGATGGAGTGAGACAGGTAAATACCAACATCTCCCACGTCTGCTGCTCTTTTTCAAGGGAGATGGCGTTGGCAGCGATTGCTGGAGCCGAAAGGCAAATGATCATAAATTGGAGAGATGTTAAAATTTTCCAGGCATCTCCACTGGCGGATGACGATGGATCCGTGAGTATCCAGCGCAGGAAAAGCCAGTAGATAAGTCCCACCAACAGTAATGCTACAATCAATACACCCACTATTGTATCATTACCTCTGCGTGGGCGCAGCCTATAGATGAGCTCTTTGCGCAGGACAGGATTCTCTATCATTTGAAGATACTAGTCTTGCCGCTTGAAGGAGAAATCTCGTCTTCAAGATCAAGAATTGGCGCTCTTCTGAATGGTTCTGCAGAAGAGATCAGCCGTGGTGGTGCTCCAATAGGCGTGGGGATATGAGCTATCAGCAGGTTCATCTCTGTTCCAGCAGGTCGTTTACCATTGATCGTAACATCGATTATAGGATCGCTGAACCATCCGGTAAAGGCAGTTGTCACTCTGCCAAAATCTCCTGTATAGATATCCCAATATCCTCCATTCTGCCTACCTTGCGATAAAACCTGAGTAAGCGCGGATTGAAGCGCTTCCTCATCGGACAGCCGATCATTCGGGGCATGATTCACTATATTCCCAGAGAAAGTGCTTAAAGAAGTGTTCAGGTTTAAACTGGTGCCACCGCCTCGATTTATCCATACGATTTCTTTCTCACGCTTTTCACCCGGAGCCATATTTCCGAGTGGAATCGACTGTTCACTATTGATCAGAGAGCAGTCTTTCAAGGTGTATTTAGTACCGTTTGTGATGCTCACTAGTGCAAGCTTCTCGTTAAGCATTTTTGCAGACACTTGGATTGGCCCACCAGGAGATGTAGTGATTGGCATTCCAAAACTGCGTTTATCCCAGAGCCGCACGTTAGCTTTTCTTATTGCAGGAGTTCGGTCTTGCTCAACTGTCAAACTCCCAGCTGCGCTGCTTAAAATTGCCGGATAGATTTCTGATGGGCTGTATCCTGAGTAAGAGTTATTAGAGCCTTCAGATGTTCCAAATTCGATATCGTAATCCGCTCGCTGGGGTGAATAGAGAGTCATCTGGGCTGTGCCCGCAAACTGATCGGAATTCGCAGTGGATTCGATTATAGCAACTCGATTCAAGGTGAGTGCATTTCCCTTTAAGGAGCGTGCTATCAAGTACGATACTATTGTAAACCCAATAATGAGGCAGGGTGCAGTTATCCAGGTGAGTTCCCTTTTATCTAGTTTCTTCAGTACCATAGCGCTGACAGGTATGAGCAGCAGAAGATATAACCCGAGAAATATTGCAAGTGTTTGAAAAGAGGGGGCATTTCCAGCGGGTTTTCCAGCCATTGCATCTACAAGGCTCTGGCTTAAGTTATTGCTATGCATTCCCGTACCGTGCAGTTCGAGTAGTTTGCGTGCTGAGATGGGAGGGCTGCCCGTTAAGAAGATGTCTCGCCACATCGAGGGGGCAGGTGACCATCCTCTTAATTCGGGTGCGTAGCAGTCGAAAGAGGTAAAGACAACTTTGCCGCATCCATATGGCCGTGAAGAAATTAACTCGCAGCCTGAGCCTCTTTGCGATAACAGTACGGATCCTTCGTTCCTGATATTGCCATCAATGAGCGCAAGTTTCTCCTTCAAATTAAGAGATGCTCCATATCTTGCCGCCAGTTCAGGTATATCAGAAACCGAGGATACTCCATTCGGAACTATCGGCAGGAGATCTAAGAGAAATTTGCTTTTAAATCTGGTGAGATCGCCACCTCCCGAAATCAGGAGCAGTCCGCCATCCCGAAGGAAGCCTTTAATCGCAGTTGTCTGATCTTCGGTAAGATTGTCCAGCGGGGCATCTGCCAAAACAATCGCATCGATCATCTGATAAGCCTGGGGCATCGTTGGCAGGGTACGAGTATCGCAATACGAGACGTATAGATCTGCCTGATCATTTATTTCTGGGTGTTTTGGCTTCTTCATCTTGCCGTTTAGCTGCGCGTTGAATGGGGCACCCATCATGCCGCGGCCTCCCCCACCATTGTCCTGACCAAGTAATCCTGGATTGAAGTGGTGATGAATGAGACCTAGCTTTTTACCCATTAGAAAGTTTAATCCGCTTCCATCTTTGGTCAAAGCGAGCACATGGAACGTTTTTGGATCTGAGCCGGTAGGCAGGGAAACAGTTTTGTCGGCAATCTTGCGGCCATCTTTTACCAGTTGAACGGTGATGTCTGCTGCTGTATTGCCACCCATGAATCGGAACTGATTATTGGTTTTGATTTGGATTGCGAAGCAGTGAACCTCATTAAGAGACCCATCGTGCAGTGAAATATGCCGCGAATATATCTCCGTACGATCGCCACTTTTTACTGATATTTGTAATTGATACTGCCCCGATTCACCCTGACCTGTGAGCGCCACGGTAAATAGATTCCAGGCATCCGGAAGATAGCGATTGGAAGTACCACCAGACAATCCAAATCCGACCCATGCGTCGATATCCACCGCGTGTACTGAAGGCTGGCAAATTAGTATCAAGAGTAGAGAAATGAGTAGGGCGAAACCTCTGCGAGCGATGAGGAGATATCTTTCGATGCGTAACAGATTTTTCCGAATAAGTGGAAGGTTCATGTAAAAGTGGTTGTCCTCAGCTCGAATGGACGAAAAGAGTCTTAGAATCAGCAAAAGATGCAGAATATGTGGTTTTCAATTTTTCTACGCAATCCAAATAGCTGACGTTTCAGAGATTTTGAAGAGTACTTATTTACTTGAGTGCACGTCAACAAGGTAAAACCTCACCCCTCGAGCCCCTTTCCCATGTTGTTCGTTCCTCGCAAGGAAGAGAGGGTGACATAAGCGAGAGATTTGCCTAAATTATGGTTCGCCGGGGGTAATAGGGACGTGAAAGTATTTCCAAATAATCTCCCAATCATTACCGGGCACTGAAGTACCCGTCTGTAAGGCCGGTGGCCAACCGCCCTGCGGGCGGGATTGCGTCTGAAAGACGCCTGTATTTTGATGCCGGGAGTTTTCAACTCCCGGAAATAGTCGCGTATTGTGTTACATTCACAACCTATAAAACCTCCACTGGGCCTGCAAAGGATATCCCCGGTCGCTTAGTCTTTCTACATGGGCTGAGATTCCTGATTTAGTCACCCCCTCTCCTTTGCGAGCAGTGCGAGCAAGATGGGAGAGGGGCAGTGAGAGTGTCTCAAAAATCTTTTTGGATTTTGAATGGTTCATTAACCTGTTGCAAGAAACTAAATTGCATTCAATCCTTGTGTCCGACTGGTATAAGTTACGCTCCTACCGCTTCTAGAATTTCGTCTGAGATGTCGTAGTTAGCGTGAACATTTTGGACGTCGTCATTGTCTTCGAGCACATCGATCAGCCTGAGCATAACTCCCGCGTCTTTTTCATCAAGAACCACTGTATCGGTTGGTTCCATGGTATATTCTGCTTCAATAATTGGAATCTTAGCTTTCTCGATGGCTTCACGCACCGGAGCGAAATCTTCTGGCTGAGCGATGACTTCATAGTTTTCTTCATCGGAGCGTACATCCTCAGCTCCGGCATCCAACGCTACACCGAATAGAGTATCCTCATCCGTGGCAGATTTTGCTACCGTTACAATTCCTATAGGGCGAAATCTATATGCCACCGATCCCGATTCACCGAGGCGGCCACCATGTTTGTTGAAGAGATTTCGTATGTTGGCAACCGTTCGATTCTTATTGTCTGTGGCGCACTCCACCAGCACGGCCACGCCGCCTGGCCCGTACCCTTCATAGACAACTTCGTCAAATACTGCCCCTTCTATTTCACCTGTCCCGCGCTGTACACTTCGCTTGATATTATCTGCCGGCATCGAGTTTTCACGTGCTTTTTGAATGCAGAGGCGCAATCGTAGGTTCGCATCGGGATTGCCTCCCCCAGCTTTTGCAGCCATGATGATCTCTTTTGCTAATTTCGTGAAAAGGTTACCGCGTTTCGCATCTTGAGCTCCTTTACGGAGGCGAATATTATGCCACTTTGAATGTCCCGACATCGGAATTATCTCCCTTCGAAACTCTGTATTCGGCGGAAAGCCGATCAGCACTTGTTAAATTTTGGCGGATATTGAGTTTGGAATTATAGCATACTGAGTTCACTTCGTCAAACTCAGAGCACGTTCAATGATTATGCCTAGCCTCATCCTTCTATTGATAGGTTGTATCATGAATAATCCATTCGGCAATATGATGTTAGGCGACCCTTTGTACACGCTATATATAAATGGTATTCTAATGTATAGTCGTGAAATCCTACACAATGTGTGAATATCGTCTGGGGGACTGATCTGATGGAAGTTCGGAAGCATCTAGCGGGTGGTTATCAGTTCATCAAGGGAGTATTTCCCTATTCTGCGGGGGTTGCGGCGGAGCCTGGCTTGACTATCGAGAGAGCGCGTTTCTCAAGTGTAATTCCGATGGAAGAGGGATTTCACCGGATCGCAGCGCATCTTGCTTCCATTGGCCGTCCCCTTGCAGCTTTCTGCGCCTGTGAGCTTCGTTCTCCCGAGCCGTTCACAGAGGAGGGCTTTCGCGAGTTCAACCGAAGTTACGGCGCGGTGTTGAAGGAGTGGGACATCTTCGTCGATGGCATCAATCCTATTGCGCGCAGCAACGTCGCCCCTGAACTGGATCCTTCTGCAGTTCCGGGTTTCTTTGCATTTTCATACACAGTTCCGACAACTACAGATGAATTTCCCGGTTTCGTAGTGGCTGGGTGCGGGGAAGTACCAGAGGGAAAGGATAATTATCGGGATAATATCGTGCGCCTAGGTGATGTGTCTCCGGACGGTTTGCGTGAAAAGGCGCGTTGGGTACTTGGTGAGCAGGAGAGACGGATGCAGGCGCTGGGATTCGGTTGGGCGGACGTCACCGCAACTCAGCTCTACACGATATACGATCCTCATCCATTTCTCGCTAAAGAGCTAGTTGAACGCGGCGCGATGCGCGCCGGCCTGACCTGGCACTTTTGTCGCCCTCCGGTAAAGGATATCGACTTCGAGATGGACAGCCGAGGAGTATCACGGGAACTTGTGATCAATACAGCCAGGCACTATAATACGTAGACAATGTACATCAATTAGCTTGACACATGTCGACATACATGATTCGAAAGTCTACAAACTATTCGATAATTTAAGGAATGAATAGCTTGAACACTTGTTAAAATAATCCTGGTTATTCCATATCATAAGGAGGTTTGAAATGAATTCTAAAGTTACTCTGACCACACTACTTAGCCTTGCTGCGATTATCTCTGTGCTGGCATTAGCTCCCGCCAAACCACTCAATGTACATTCAAAAGCAGGCGCATCTGCATGTTTTACCAAGCTAAAATCTCTTGTTGGAGATTGGTACAAAACCGATGCGAAAACGAAAGATGAGACATTGGCGCTTCGCTTCCGGCTAACTGCCGGCGGAAATGTGCTGGAAGAGACGGAATTTCCAGGTGGGCCAGAAGAGATGATGACTATGTATCATATGGATGGCAGTTCGTTAGTACTCACGCACTATTGTCATATGGGTAACGAACCGCATATGAAGGCGACCATAGCTAGCACTCCCTCTAAAATCCTATTTGAGTGGGCAGGCGGCGGTAATATGAAATCGGAACAGGATACTCACATGCATGCCCTCAAAATCACTCCGATAGATAAGAACCATCTTGTGGCAGAGTGGACACTTGCTCAGAATGGCAAACCAGGCTTTAAAGCTAAGTTCGACGTACATCGCAAAACGGAAGAAATTAAATAGAACAGAGCGCTCTCACCCCCTCAAACCCCTCTCCCAAAACAGGAGATGGGGAGACTGTAACAAGAGATTTTCGATTGCACTGGAAGTTGTACGCTCACTCCCGGCCTCTCTCCCTGATTCCCTGGTGCCTCAGAGGGAGAGAGGAGCGAAATTATTACTACTTTCACTTCGCAATTGATAATTTTAATGCAGCGGAATTGCTAATATATTCTCTCCCTTCTCCCTAACGAGGAACGATTGATGAAGGGAGAAGGGACGGGGTTGAGGGTGAACCTGATAAAATCTTAATAAACTCGTACCCTAGTTATCCCTTCTCCTGTTTTTGGGAGAGTGGAACGAGGAGTGAGGACGATTATTCCATGGAGGGGTTCATGCTGCGCTTAGTGGTTCCACTGTTGATATCTTTAATCTGGTGCTGCTCATATGCGCTGGCAGAGACAAGAAATAATAGGAATGATTTGAACACTGCGATCGTTGTAATACCACAAAAACTATCTGCACACGCTCTCAAAGCTGTCAACATGCTCGTTGAAGAGGTGGAGAAACGGACGCAGATAAGATGGAATATAACTCATGAATGGCCTGAAGCGAACACTCCCGTGATTGCTGTCGGGCTCAACTCCGATTTCCAGATGTTCGCTCCGGAGTATGCCTCTCTGCTGGATCACTCCCCAATTTCTAAACGTGCAGAAGGATACCAGATACGCACCACTTCTAAAAAGAGTGTCTTGAATACTGCGGTGGTGCTTGTCTCTGGAAACGATGAGAGAGGTGTTCTGTTCGGGCTGGGAAGGCTGCTCAGGAACCTTCAAATGGAACGGCAGCTCATTGCTCTTTTGGGTGAAATGAATATCTCCTCCTCTCCCCATTCGAAAATCCGGGGGCATCAGCTCGGTTATCGTCCAAAAACAAACTCCTATGATGGCTGGAATCTGGCTCAGTGGGATCAGTATATCCGTGAATTGGCGGTGTTTGGCGCGAACTCTATCGAGCTAATCCCACCCCGCTCAGATGACGACGCTGACAGTCCGCACTTTCCCCTACCGCCTATGGAAACCATGATCGGCATGTCGAAGATAATTGATTCGTACGGGTTAGATGTCTGGATCTGGTACCCCGCGATGGATAAGGACTACTCCGATCCTGCAACCGTAGAATTTGCGTTGAAAGAGTGGGGAGACGTCTTCAAAAAGCTCCCCCGTATCGATGCCGTCTTAGTTCCTGGAGGAGACCCTGGGCACACGCAGCCAAAATATCTGATGTACCTGCTGGAGAAAGAGGCGGAAATCCTGCATCAGACTCATCCAAAGGCGCAGATGTGGGTGGCTCCCCAGGGTTTTTCACAAGTTTGGCTGGACGAATTTTTGCAAATTCTGCGTGATGAGGATCCGAAATGGCTGCATGGAATCGTGTTCGGACCGCAGGTGAGAGTCAGCCTTCCCAGGCTTCGTCAGATGATACCTGCACGCTTCCCGATTCGCCACTACCCGGATATCACCCACAGCAAGATATGCCAGTATCCTGTTCCCAACTGGGATTTGGCCTATGCACTAACAGAAGGGCGGGAAGGAATCAATCCTCGGCCGTTGGGGGAAGCCCAGATTATACACGCTTTCCAAAAGTACACAGAGGGATCGATTACTTACTCAGAAGGCTGTAACGATGATGTGAACAAGACGGTCTGGAGTGCGCTCGAGTGGGACCCGGATATGCCTGTGGTAGATGTTCTTCGTGATTACAGCCGATTCTACATTGGAGAACGATTTACGGAATCGTTTGCTCAAGGACTGCTCGCTCTTGAACGCAACTGGCAGGGGCCGCTCTCCACGAACGAAGGCGTGGCCACGACCTTGCATCAGTTTCAAGCGTTGGAGCGAGCCGCCACCCCTCAGAACCGGTTGAACTGGCGATTTCAGCAGGCCCTCTATCGTGCTTATTACGATGCCTACGTACGCAGCCGATTGAACTATGAGCAGGAGATCGAAGCTAGAGCAATGGAGATTCTTGGCAAAGCAAAATCAATTGGCTCGATCACTGCGATTGATGACGCGGAGAAACTGATTAATTCTGCCCCGAAAGCAAATATTTCGGCTAACCTGCGATCCCGCGTATTCGAACTTGGAGAAGCGTTGTTCCAGAGCATTCATATGCAGCTGAGTGTTGAGCGATACCAGGCGATCGCAGTGGAAAGAGGCGCAAATCTGGACAGCATTGATGAGCCGCTTAATAACAGGTTGTGGCTGAAGGCTCGCTTTGAAGAGATTCGTAAGCAGACTGATGAGCCATCGAGGCTCAGGCTAATCAAGGAGATCATACATTGGACTGACCCGGGACCTGGAGGCTTTTACGATGAGCCGGGAAATCTGAACCGCCGTGATCATCTTGTGTCGGGGGCATCGTTTGCAGACGATCCTGGTACTTTCGAAGGGACAAGAATTGGCTTTACAGACCATCCGGGAAGATTAAGCTGGTCCCGCCATATCGAGTCACTATACGACAACCCTTTGAAAATGCACTATACTAATCTTGACCGGCACGCGTTATTTAAAGTTAGATTAGTCTATGGCGGTGATGCGGGCAGAAAAGTGAGAATGATGGCCAACGACACGTTTGAGATACATCCGCTTCAGCTCAAACCAGCCGCCCCTACGCCACTGGAGTTCGACATACCAATGGCCGCTACAGATTCTGGCGAACTTACGTTAAGCTGGTTTCCCGAACCAGGTAGAGGTGGAAATGGCCGCGGATGCCAGATATCTGAAATATGGCTTATTCGAAAGTAGAGGCCGAAACTGCTTAAGTTACCTTCCTATTCCTCAAACTGGAACGAGGAGACTGAAACAGGGTATTGTATTTGAAATGGTTACTCTGTTTTCCTCATTCTGCACATTATAGATGAGTGGCTGCGCGCGGTGGTGGAAATAAAACATCATGCAATCAAATCCAGCATTATCCAGAAAACGAGCCGAAATACCTATGGGAGCAGATCGGCTAGGTACGGCAATAATATCAGCAAGGCATCGAATTCGGTATCTTTTGACTATCCTAATCGTCTCAAGATCGATTCTCATTGGATCCGGGTTGGCATGTCTGCTGGTTGGGCTAAGCAAATTTCGTATTATTGGTGTCCCTTCCGCGTCGCAAGTCTTTCTTCTTCTGTTAATTTCAGTTCTGATTGGGCTATTGATAGTATTTCTTCACCCGCTTAGTAATCTGGATGTCGCGAAGATGCTCGAACGCCGCACAGATATGAAAGAGCGATTCAGCAGTGCCCTGGAACTAAATGCGGCAGGATCTGATGCAAACTCAGCATTCCTTGCGGAACAGTTGTCCGATAGCGAACTACGTGCTACGGAAGTGAATATTAAAATCGCCTTCCCATCGCGTGTTCCCTGGGAACTGCCCGTAGGTCTGGCGCTCACAATTCTCATAGCCCTGCTATACTTGCTGCCGAATCTGCCATACTTTATGTCGCCAGGCCAAAAGCAAGATATCGCAGATGTTACAAAGCAGGGAATTGCGATTATTAAGCTTGCAAAAGCTACTCAGAAAACAGCCAATCAACAGAAACTCGATGAGACCAAGAAGGCGGCAGAAGAAGCGTGCAAGCTTGGTGAGGCGATGGAAAAAGGAAAGCTGACAAAGAAACAGTCGCTGATTGAGATGCAGAAACTTACCCAGAAGATGGAAGAGACTCAGAAAAAGCTAGCCTCAAGCATGCCTCAAAAATCCATTGAGCAGGCGAAAACTGAGTTCAAACGTTCCCTGGATCAGAAGCAGCAGGAAGAGCTTGCCCAACAGCAGAAAAAGGATAGCGAAAAGAAAGCTCAGAATTCGAAACATCCTGAAAATTCAAAAAAGCCTGGTGAGAAGTCGAATCCTGAAGAGCAAAAAAAAGAATCGATCGCGATGAAACAGGCAAAACAAGCTCTGCAGCAGATGGCACAGGCTCTCGCTGACCAGAATACTCAGCAGATGCAGCAATCAATGGAGAAAATCGCCCAGCAAATGGAATCTGGCCAGATGTCAAAACCAGAGAGGCAGCAGCTTCAGGAACAGCTCAAGCAGCTCGCCAACGCACTGAAAAATAGTAATATGGACGCCTCCGCAAAACAGCTGGAACAGTTAGCTCAACAGATGTCGCAAAGCAGTGGTAACATGGATCCAAACACGCTCCAGCAGATGGCGCAGATGATGAAAAACATTGGAAAAGGGATGGGCAAGGGGCAGGGGATGAGTAAAGCGGAACTGGATATGAAGACCATGGGTGAACTTGCAGAAGCTATGAAAAATGGCCGATTGGCAATGTGCATGGGAAAAGGATTTGGAAAACCCGGTTCAGGCGGCGCCGGGGCTGGCCGGGGCTATAACGGTTCTGGACATCCTGCCATGGCTATGAAAGACCCGGGGAACACGAATCCTCGGCTGATGGCGATGGCAAAAGCAGAACAGATAAAAGCTCAAGGGAAAGCCGGCTCTGCCAAGGAATTTGCCAAATATCTCTCAAAAAATGCAGCTTCAGCCAAGCACCTTCCCAATGGTAAAATTGCTGGAACACGCTCACAAAATGGCAACGAGCTTCAGATATCAATGACTGGTGATCCCGAGCCCACGAAAAGCAACGCTCCCTATTACCAGGTGTATCAGACCAGCAAGCGAGCCGCTGAAAGCGCCTTGAATAAAGAAAATATTCCGGCAACATACAAAAAGCAAGTGCGGGACTATTTTGACAGCATCCAGCCCTGACAACAATTCCCGAAAGGTATTTCAGATAATTCATGAGCGAAATCGAGAACCAATCGGCCGAATTCATTGCGAATTTTCGGCGTGTGCGCGAAGAGATAAGTAAAGTGATAGTTGGGAATGAACCCATTGTTGAAGGTGTGTTGATATGTCTGATCGCCAACGGACATGCTCTTCTAGAGGGGGTGCCCGGTCTGGGGAAGACACTGCTGGTAAGAACTCTCTCACAGGCGCTTGATCTGAGTTTCTCACGAGTACAGTTTACTCCAGATCTAATGCCGGCAGACATCACCGGAACCAACATACTAATAGAGGGAGTGGGCGGGCAGAAAGAGTTCAAATTTCAGCCTGGGCCAGTATTTGCACACATCGTTCTGGCGGATGAGATCAATCGAGCCACTCCCAAGACTCAATCAGCTATGCTGGAAGCGATGCAGGAGCACGGGGTGACCGTGGCGGGAATCAGTCATCGGTTGCTCGAGCCTTTTATTGTATTGGCTACTCAGAATCCTATCGAGATGGAGGGTACTTACCCTTTGCCGGAAGCTCAGCTCGATAGATTCCTTTTCAAACTCCTCGTGAAATCGCCCACATTTGAAGATCTCTGTGCAATTGTAGATAGAACTACAGGGAGCCCGGCAGAGGCTATTTTGCCAGTTCTAGACGGGCCGTCCATACTCAAAATGCGCGCGCTGGCAAGGGAAGTTCCTATGTCGCCTTCCGTGCGTGAATTCGCCATAAAGCTCGTTCTGGGTACTCAGCCCGACTCCGAATTCGCGCCACCCGAAGTTAAACAGTTTGTCCGCTATGGCTCCAGTCCAAGAGGGGCACAGGCAGTGGTTGTCGCTGCTAAAATTCGGGCGTTACTCTTTGGCAGGTACAATGTGGCTGTCGAAGATATTGAACAAGTGGCTGCCCCTGCGCTTAGGCATAGAATGATCCTCAATTTCGAAGGGGAAGCGGATGGGATCTCCGCAGATATTCTTGTCGAGGCAATACTCAAACGTGGAAATTCCGATTCGGAACTCAAAATCCCAGTTTAGCAGGTGGTGTACACTTTGCTCCTACCTTATGCCAGTGATTATATGCCTACTCGACGCCCGGTCATTACTTGGGCGCTTCTCTTTCTGACTATTTTTCTAACTGTTCTCATAATGCTAAGTGATCGGTTTGGGGGACAGTGGAACCAGAATCAGATTCTAACTTTGATGGGACTGGTTCCTGCTCATTTCAATCCAATCAATCTTTTGACATATCCTTTTTTTCATGAAGGAATTGGGCATGTTCTTATGAATGCCTTCTATCTCTATGTATTTGGCGCTGCAGTAGAAGAGGCAGTTGGCCCGTGGAAATTTCTATCTTGGTATCTTTTATCTGGCGTGGTGGGGGGTGCGCTTCAGGCATTTGTCACCATCACATTCCTACCTGCTTCCGCCTATATCCCAATTGTGGGAGCGTCGGCAGCCTGTGCAGGTCTTGTGGGAATTTTTGCAGTACGCTACTACCGTGCAAGGCTTTCGTTCATAGGTTTGAGATACCGGCCGCATGTAGTTGCAGTGGTTGCACTGTTTCTGGGGGTTGAAATAGTTAGTGGATTCTGGCATATACTGGCGGGTTCTACTGCTGGTGGAATTGCAAACTGGGCCCATGTGGGAGGATTTATATTTGGTCTTACCGGAGCTCAGCTTCTGCACCTGGGGGAAGACGGGCAACGGGCCTATCTTTCTTCGGATGCAGTACATGCTATGGATAAAAATCGGCCAGGTATTGCGATTAAGAGATGGGAAATGCTTCTCGCTAAGGAGCCAGAAAATGCTACTGCCCGGGCAGAACTTGCACGAGCATGGCTGCTTCTCGGCGACAGCGAACAGGCAATCAATCACTATCAACACTCGATACAGGCGCGTCTGCAAAAAAACGAGCGGAATGAGGCAGCGCTTCTATATGCTGAGATGCGAGAAAACAATCTTAAGCCTCCTCCACAGCCCACAGGCCAGCTGTTTATTCTAGGCAGTGCACTCGAAGATCTGGAACAGTTCGATCTAGCCGCTGAGACTTTGCGATCTGCTGCGACCCGTGATCCCCGCTCCCCAGCTACCGAATCCGCCATGCTTAAAGTGATCAGCATGTATGTGCATCAGCTCCATCGTTCGGAGGAAGCACGGATCCTTCTGAGAGTGTTTATGGAGAGATTCCCACATAGCCAGTGGAGTTCTCTAGCGGAAGATTTAAAAAAGGCGGCTGATCAGGGATGAATACACAATTTAGTAGAGCAGATATGGCTTACTTCGCTTTTGGAACTCACTAATTTCCTCACCAAAGGAACTTACGATAGATCTAGCCGGATTTCCATTTTTCAATCTCTTAAATGTGTTTGCATGAACTAACAATCGACCGAACGCCTCAATTTCCCACTTGTCCGGGTAAATATGAAAAAGTGCTTCGGCAATGCTAAGTCCCGTTAAGACAGGAATAAACCGGTCTCGACGATCGATCAAAATGTTCACTCCTCCACACACCTCACCCGCATGCGTACTCGATTTTGGTTTAAATTTTATTGGAATGAAACGAACACCTGGCAGATTCATTTCGTTTAGATGCAGTGATAATGTTCTTTCATCGATAAACGGCGCTCCAATGATCTCAAAGGGTGTATCGCAGCCTCTTCCAACGGAAACATTGGTGGTTTCGAGCAAGCCAATTCCGGGATATAGAAGAGCTTGGGTCATCGAACGCATGTTAGGAGAAGGGTTTATCCACGTTAAGCCTGTACTATCCCAATATGTTGATCTGAACCAACCATCTAATTTCACTATTTCCAGGTCTGCATGGATTTTCCGTTCAGCATTGAACATCATCGCCAGTTCACCAGCGGTCATTCCATGCCGGATGGGAATTGTGTGGAAAGATGTAAAGCTGAGCTTATCGCTATCGGCGAGAGGTCCTTCTACAGTGATACCATTAATAGGGTTGGGCCGATCTAGCACCATAAATGGAATCTTGAACTTTGCGGCTGTCTCGAGGCATAGCCCGAGAGTGCTAATATACGTATAGAAACGACAACCGATATCCTGAATATCGTAGATCAGCAGATCAAGGCCCTGGAGCTGTGCCGCGGTGGGGTGGTTGCGTTCACCGTAAAGGCTATAGACAGGGAGCCCTGTGTGGGTATCTCGTCCATCAAGTACTTTTTCGTCCAGTTCACCACGCACGCCATGTTCTGGACTGAACAGACATTTCAACTCCAAATCCGCAGCCTGATGCAGAATATCTATTCCCGAAATCCCGGAATATGCCAGTCCGGTATGATTAGTTATCAGCCCAATTCGCTTGTTTCTTAATCTAACGAACTCCTCGTGCATGAGTAAGTCGAGTCCAGTTCGTGTATTGTGGAACATTAGTTTCTCACTTTCCGTCCAGAAATAATACATCAAAAAGCAACATTTTCCGAGATCATGTTTATCTTAGCATATAATTGAACAGGTATTCTGGAGATAATTACTATCTAATACCGGCTCTAGCATCAGATCAAACGTGTTGAATTATAATGAATACAGATGATGATGAGTAAAAAAACTCGCAAATATGCATAACTTAAACGTGAATTAATTCCGATTACTTTAAAGTATTCAAAGTATATTAGTAACTATTTGACTTCTGTATAACGTATGGTTCATCTATGTCTTCAGGGTTAGTTGAAGACACCATCTATTCAGTGCATTGCTGCTTGTAATACACAGGGGCAGCGCCTGTGAATGAACACCTTAGGCTGTTGCTGAGGTGTTCATCCTACTTTCCAAAGGAGCGTGGATTATGCAAGGAAAAAGTAATCAAGTGGGTCGGTCTGCAAAGACAGAGAGTAACAATCAGATTTCACTGGATGATTCGGATATGACGGGCGGTCGTGGCTGGCACGGTAATTCCGAAGGTCATGCTGCTGCCGGCAAAAAAGGTGGAGAAACTGTTGCTAAAGACAAGCAGCATATGGCTGAAATCGGTAGAAGAGGTGGCCAATCTGTATCCAGAGACAGAAATCACATGGCTGAGATAGGGCGAAGAGGTGGTAAATCTCGTACCCCGAATTCAGCAAATTCCGCGGCAAAATAGGCATGGCCACCAGGTATTTGACGTCTGCATATAAACGTTTGCGATACAAAATCAGCCAAGATGATTCCGTATGCAGGATTATTCTTTCTGTAAGTTAAATAATAACCCTGGTTAGAAAACTGACCATAACTCGCAGCGGTTGGTTTTAGGAGTGTGTGCCCTTGGAACCATGGAAGATTTTAATCGCGGAAGACGAACAGCTCACCAGGACAATAATCCGTACCAGGCTGGAAAGGCTCGGACATATTGTTATCGGCGAAGCTGAAGATGGCCAGCAGGCCGTGGAAGCAGCGCGTCTCTATAAACCAGACGCTATTATAATGGATATCAAGATGCCCATGATGGATGGTATTGAGGCTGCCAGGCAAATAATGGCTGAAAAGCCGTGCGCTATTCTGTTTCTGAGCTCATTTAACGAGCAGGAGCTAGTCGATCAGGCAGGAGAAACTGGCGCTCTTGCTTTTCTGATGAAGCCATTTCGTAAAGAGGATCTGGGGCCTGCATTGGAGATGGCTGTACGGCGTTTCCGACAGATGCAGTCTCAGACAAAAGAGATCGACGAATTAAAAGATGCTATCGAGACGCGAAAACTTATTGAACGCGCAAAGGGCATCCTTATGGATAGGCATCAGATGAGCGAAGGGGAAGCGTTCAAACGTATTCACTTCCAGGCAAGAAATCAGAATAAAAAAATGCGTGAGATTGCACAGAGCATCATCACTGCTGCAGACCTAATCTGAAGTGGATGACCGTACTCGAAAGCTAGCTCAAGCGCCCAGAATTACCCTTGCTTCGGCTTCTCCTCGGCGAAGGGAGCTTATGAGTCTGTTGGGCGTTCCATTTGATGTCATTCCCAGCTTATTCGAGGAGCCTACGAATATCAATGCTCCTGTGGATCTCGCCGGATTTGTTAAGGATCTCGCATTGGGTAAGGCTCTTGAAGTGTGGGAAAGAACGCATCTTCCCATTATTCTGGGAGCGGATACGATTGTAGCTATTTCTGATCACGAGATGGGCATCCCTATTGGGAAACCCCGTGACCGTGATGATGCTGCAAGAATGCTGCGTCTGCTCTCCGGAAGATGGCACTCTGTTTTCACTGGATTGGCGCTATTGAGGGCAGACCAAAGTAATTCTGGCTATACCGCTTACTCTTCAGCCGTGGAGACGCGTGTACTTTTTCGAGCGTTGTCGGAGAGTATGATTTCCGACTATATGGATACAGGTGAGCCATTTGATAAAGCCGGGGCCTATGGAGCACAGGGATTTGCAGCCCCATTTATTGAGAAATTTGACGGCGATTTTTACAATGTGGTGGGTCTGCCAGTTTGTGAAGTGGGAAAGCTATGCGAAAGAGCGGGTATTGAGTGGTGGAATCATCGAGAACACATGACGTTTTGAATTCAGTGTAAAATGTTCCTCTTGACTAAATGGGCATTCAGCCTGTACAATAGTGATTGTTATAAGAATTAGCGCTCGTAGCTCAGTGGATAGAGCGACAGGTTGCGGACCTGTAGGCCGGGGGTTCGAGTCCCTTCGAGCGCACTCATAGTAATCCAATCGCCCTGGCTGCCAATCGCAGGCAGGGCGATATTCTTTGAACTATAATGTATTCAAATTTATTTCTGCCTACGTAGCTCAGTGGATAGAGCGCCTCCGTCCTAAGGAGGGCGTCGGGGGTTCGATTCCCTCCGTGGGCATTTTTTGATCCTCGAAACTGTAATTTTGAGATCAAATACGTGCAATAAGCACACCCGTTAGTCTCCAAAAATCAACACTATGGAGACAGCACTTGAATAATAGACGCGCTCCTTTCGCTTTTCCGGCGAGGGAAGATACACGCCCTCCTTTTTCAGTAGAGGAGATTGAGATAGACGATCTTAGGAAGTATACTGATAGATGGTTGATGGTTTGTGAAATCAATCAGTTCAGCCAAACAAGTAGTGATTGACGCCCTCCCTGTATAAATGAGGATGGCAATATTAGACGCCCTCCCTACCATAAAATTGATGTTGGTTTTTGGGGTATACTGAGATCAAAATGTGGTTTTTGAGATCAAAATGCACGCCCTCCGTCCTAAGGTGGGCGTCGGCGGTTCGATTTCCTCCGTGGGCATGAAGTACCAGGCATCATTCGAAGTCGGGACTAACAGTTCAAGACAGGTACGAGTGGAATTGGTAGTTTTTTAGCGGCCGGGAGATATAAAGATGAACACAACAAGTGCTGCTGGTTCGAAATCGCTCAGCAAGGCTCAAAAGCTAGCCGAGATCGACTACATGCTCGCCGAGATGAAGGCGGCAGAAGTGCGTATTGCCGCTCACCAGGCTGAGACGGATGTTCTCAGGCAGGAGACTTGGGACATTCTTAATGCGCTTGCTGAGAAAAGAAACGATGCTAAATAAAGCCTTCGATTATTTCAAGCAAATATTCGCACTCAAACAGCAGACGGAAAAGAACACATGTAGATATCAAAGAAGTGCAGAAGGAACTGAAGGCTCTCTCCGTACAGGTGCAGTCGCAAGACAATACCATATTGCGAAATCATGAAATTGCTGAGCGTGAACGCAAAATACTTTTATTACAACTAGAAGTTGCTCTTCTTCGGCATGATCGTGAGAAGGCAGCCCCGTTTGGAGTGATGGATATTGTGCAAGATCAAAGCGAGAAAGCCGATGACACAATTCCAAATAAAAAATTGCAGTCCAGATACGCATTAGATATATAGTTCAGGTTTGCGGAGAGATGTCCGAGTGGTCTATGGTGTGGCACTCGAAATGCCATGGGTGTAACAGCCCCGCGGGTTCGAATCCTGCTCTCTCCGTGCAATACCCGCCCCTTAAACCGGGGCGGGTATTTATTTTCCTCCTGCAGATGCGTAGCCATCCGCTTGACAAAAAATAAATAGTGATCTATAATTCATTTAGTTAACTATATTCGTATCCGACTATGAAGTCGGAGCCAATCCGCGTGCGATTGGCAGTGTTATTTTCGTATTGATGATTTCACTGTTAATTTCTGCGGATTTTTTATTTATATTTGTTTCTTGTGCTATCAGTGGCAAAATATGTGGTTAGAATGAGCATTGTATTCTACTTTTGTGCTCACAAAATTTTGCCGCCACACCATCAAAGCTCAAAGGGGGAACTATTTCGCAGGAATAATCGTCATTGAACCATCACCTTGTTCATCACAGTAAGTCTGTGCGTTTGACTACGAGACAGTCTTATTATATTTTATTTGGGAGGGTCATAATTATGGACAGCAACGTAAGCCGGGGCGGCACATCGCGTGCATTTACCCTGATCGAACTTCTAGTTGTGATAGCAATCATAGCTATCCTAGCAGCAATTCTTTTCCCAGTTTTTGCCCAAGCTCGTGAAAAAGCACGCGGTGTCTCCTGCATCTCCAACGCCAAGCAGACCGCTCTGGCATCAGCGATGTATTCCCAAGACTTTGATGAGATGTTTGTGGTCAATATCGCACCTCACTCAGACGCAAGCGGACTTTACGATGATGGTGGCAAGTATGATAACTTCTGGTGGCCAAAGTTGCTTGAGCCGTACTACAAAACATGGACTATTCTTAAATGCCCGAGTGCAGGCGATCCGCAGGGTATCTTTGGAAATGGCACAAAAGCCTGGTGGTACAACCAGATGCGGCGCTCCTATATGGGATACAACTACTCCTATCTGTCTCCATGGCGAAATAATGATACAAGCCTTGTTTGTGTATCTGGGCACTCCGAGCCTGTAGGTTTGGGAGCTGTTGCGAAACCATCCGAGACACTCGAATTTATAGATTCCACTTTTGACTGGACTCCTTCAAGCGGGCGCCGGGAGTGGGGATATTCTGATGTGAATGCACCAGACAGCGCCAAATGGTATCCAGATGCCAATGTGTGCGTATGGCTGTCTTCCTGGAACTGGAGTACAGGCGATGCGACTCCATCACAATTCGGTGGTGCTGCTCCTCGCCATACCCTAGGAACGAATGTTGCCTGGTGTGATGGGCATGTCAAATATCTGCACTGGCAGGCATTGATGGCAGGTACAGATTTTGGTCCTGGCCAGATTCAAGATGATACCAACAAAGGCGCCAATATTACTGATGCTAATCAGTATATTTGGGACCTGAACTAATGATTAGATCAGTAAAGTTTGGCCGAAATGCGCTGTTGGTTTTCGCTGCCATTCTTACCGCGAGCATGCTGCCAGCATGCTCGAAACAAGAAGAAACGAAAGTGGAAACTGCTAAAAGCGCTATACCTGCTTCACATCCAAAGTCAGGAGCGACGGGAGGTTCTTCTAAAATGACAGAGGAACCCGATGCTCCCGCCGGGACTAAGTTGGGTACTCAAGGCGGTTTAAAATAATCGCTCTCTACTCGGAGCAATTTATGTAGGAGCAGGATTCAATTCCTGCTCCTTCTTTTTGTTTCTGAACTCTTGACAATTTTGAAAAATCGTAATATAATGCGATTGTAGGATTTACAAACTGATCTCGAACTGTGTTGTCTGAAAATATTCCATGTGGAGTTTGGTGTGGCACACTATCCCTACTAAGATAGTGTACCGCGGCAAGTGCATGGTTTTTTTCTAATAAAATGAGCCGGTTTGCAACAGGTCGCTCGGTTTAAGTTAGTGAAAGCATCTATTTTCTGTAGTCTGGCATACGCAAGCTACATGGAGAAATAGATAATGTCGAAAGGAGACAGCACCCGCCGTTTAAATGTAACAATTATGTGATCGCAATTATGCCTGTTTATGGTCTCGCGCTGTTGGCGCTGAGACACTAATTTTATTTTTTTGGGAGGGTCAATATTATGGTTGTTAAAACAAATGGGGTCGGCACGCCTCGTGCTTTTACCCTGATCGAACTGCTCGTCGTGATAGCTATTATAGCCATTCTCGCCGCGATTCTGTTCCCCGTTTTCGCCCAGGCTCGTATCCAGGCTCACAAAGCAGCGGATATGTCTAACCAGAAGCAGCTTGCCCTTGGATATATCATGTATACCCAGGATTATGATGAGAGCTTTCCTGCTTCTATCCAGTCTGCAACACGCATTGGTAACGTCTATTTTTCCCCATGGGATCTCGTAAAAGGCCGCAAAAGTGATTTATGGAAAAATCGATATTCTATTATGGGCGCCAATGTCATGGAGCCATATACCAAGAACTCTGATATATGGCAGGAACCAGGTATGCCTCTCGTAGAGCAGTTCACTCCTGCTTTCAGCCCGAACTTCGACCCGGCTGTTAAAGAGCATGATCTTTCCGATACATTTAACGGCTATCTCGGCTGGCTGCCGGTTTCAAGCGTACCTCGACCTGCAAATGTAATTTTGCTTTGGAGCGGTAATGGTAAAGCCAACTTCAAGGGAAGCGGTAACAGCAACCCCATTCCAGGCAGTGCAAATGATCCGGCTTCATTCCCATACCGTTTTACACCCTGCCCATTGGGTGGTGGCGCTAGCTACTTCCAGGGATCGATTTTTGGTGTCTATCAGAATGATGTCCATGTTTATAGCGGTGGTATGAATCAAGCATTTGTTGATGGCCACGTTAAATACCGAAAGTTTGGAAATAGTGATGATTACGATTACAATCCTTATGAGATGGTTCCAGCTACTGGGCTGACTACGAACCAATATTATGGTGACGATTGTGGTAATGCATGGCCATTTCGACCAGACTTTGATCCGTCTTGCCACTTCATCGACTTCCTCAACGCCCGTTGTACGAACGGCAGTTAGACTAATTCATTATTTCAGTCCTCATAAACAAAATGTTATGAGGACTGGAATTCGTTAGGATATCGAAGGAATTTCATGAAAACAAGACAAAGTTTAGTCTTAAAAGCAATGATTCTTTGCTTGACTAGTATGCTCGTAATAGTATTATTTGGTTGTAGTTCTCAAGAGCCGGAAGTTAAGCCTTATATGGGACAACCTGGAGACAAGAAGCCGAGGACGTTTGGTTCGGCTCCTGCTCCGGGTGCACCAGCTAAAGCAGGGCCGGCTGCCGCAGCAACTGCATCTCCTGAATAAGATAGACAGTCAAGTAGGATTGAATTTTTCTGAATAAGCTCTCTACTCGGAGCCATATAACATGAAGGATCAGGAGAATTTCTCCTGATCCTTATTTTATTCTGCAGTTATTCCCATTTGATCGTAATTTTTTAAGATAAAGTGAGATAACCAAGATGGATAAAATACGCTTTCTCCTATTATTCTGCGGATGTAATATTCTATTTGGCTGCAAAATAAATCGTAAACCTACAAATGAATTCCGTCCCACTAAAGCTTGATCGATTAGTATCAGGATTAAAAAATCCTGACATAAATATTCAGTACTCCTCTGTAATCAATCTTCAAAGAATGGGGCAGTCAGCAAGCCCAATCGTACCAAAGCTGATTGTCTATTTAAAGGATCAATATCCTAATATTCGCCGTTCAGCAGCTATATTACTGCGTTCGGTCGGCCCATCCTCCTCTGCCGCAGTTCCTGCATTAGCAGCTCTGGTGCAAGATAGAGATAAGTCAGTCCGGATGTGCGCCATTTCAACTTTGGGTATGATGGGAACATCTCAACTCCCAGCAGTGCCAGCATTGGTGGCAGCATTTAAGGATAAAGATAGTGACGTGCGAGCATCAGCAATATATGCACTAAAATACGACCCGCCGATAGCAAAATGCGCTTTACCTGCACTTATACATGCGCTATCGGACAGGAACAGCAGAGTACGCGTGAATGCTGTATATGTCATTGGGCATATGGGCGTCAACTCTGCTTCAGCAATTCCCGCACTACAAGTTAGGCTGAAAGATCAGAATCCTAATGTTCGTGGAAGAGCTGTCTCTGCAATTCTTAATGTAGGCTACGCCATACAGGATGATATCAAAAATAAGGATGTAATCAGCCTTCGTAAGGATCTGAAAATATTGTATTCCGTACCGAGGTCCCTCAGGGAATCCCGGCCAAAGGAGATATACGCAGACCAAGTATGGGACCAAGCTATAGTAAGTATAAATCGCAATATCAGCGAAATTCAGAATAAATTATGTACTCTTTCAGTTAATTAGTGTCGGTGCGAAGCTTCATTTATCTTCTTCTGCTGTATACGGAACTTATTTAGTAGTATTTTCGTACCTTGCAATACAGTCGTTTGTAAACTTAATATCGCAACAGGGCAAAGTGCGCCGACTGTGGGAAAAGGAGTACTACCATGACACTGCAGCTAAAAGCAAGTACCGTCGAATTGATGTCGAAAGGTGGTGTGAAGCGACTGCGCAGAGAGGGGTTTGTGCCCGTATCTATACAGCATCGAGGCCAGCCCACCCTCCATCTTGCGCTCCAGGCGAAGCAGCTCGAAGAGGTAATGCTGCACCACGGCAGTTCAAGTTTTGTAGAAATAGTGGAAGAAGCGAATGCGAAAACACATTCGGTTCTCATCCACGATGTGCAAAGAGACCCCATTTCACGCATCCTGCTTCAGGTTAGTTTTCAAGAGACCAATAAAGGTGAGACCGTGAAGACTCATGTTCCATTGGTATTTCATGGGGAACCAGAGGCTGTGCGTCTGCACACAGCGATAGTCCAGCATGGATTAGAACAGCTCGAAATTCGCTCGCTCCCCCACAACATGCCAGATCATATCAATGTCGATCTGTCGCACATGGTTTTTGGGGAAGTGATACGCGTCTCCGATCTCGTCACCAATGGCAGTTACGAAATTCTATCACCAGCAGACGTAGTAGTTGCATCACTATCCACACTCAAAGCACACCAGATTGCTGAAACAGCAGATGCAACTGAGGCGGCCGCATCAGTCTAATTTAGGAAATCAGCCCTCACCCCCAACCTCTCTCCCAAAAACAGGATAGGGGGAGTGATTACAGCCATTCAACCTCACCCCCCGACCCCCTCTCCCATGTTGTTCGTTCCTCGCAAGGGAGAGGGGGAGATATAAGCGATAAATTCGCCCCTGATTCCCGTATAGAGCGTGGTTGGTCGCAGGTCTTCCAGGCAGTTTATTTAGTGCCCGACAATCTGAATGGATAGATCATTTATTACTTTCACAAATATCAAAATAAACCCGTTCTGGATTTGCAAATCCCATCACGGCTGTCAAACTCCCGCATGTGCTGCAATTACTGGTTTAGTCACCCCCTCTCCTTTGCGAGGAACGAGCAAGATGGGAGAGGGGGCAGGGGGTGAGGTAAACTACTACCCGCATGTGCTGCGATTACTGGTTTAGTCACCCCCTCTCCTTTGCGAGGAACGAGCAAGATGGGAGAGGGGGCAGGGGGTGAGGTAAACTAATTCCCCAACCCCTCTCCCAAAAACATTAGAGGGGAGTGAGGGCCACAATCCGACAGCTACTGCAGTTCTGCAAACTGCAGTGTCACTTTCTTTCCTGCCGGAAGATCGATAATCAATCTCCCGGGATGATTCGACATCTCCACCATGTCCAGTTTTTCCCCTCCAGCCTTAGCAGAGACGATATACTGATGTGGAGGCGCCTGGATTGTAACCGATTTTACAACCCTACTTTTAAGCGATGAACTCAAGGCTCGCCCATTCTCCCACTGAATTCCCACTTCAATATTTCCGCGTGCAATCAGTCCGGTTACTGAACCCTTTTCCCACACTTTCGGAAGAGCTGGCAGCAGTCGCAGAACATTATTGTGGCTCTGCATCAGAAGTTCGGTAATGCCGGCTGTCCCACCAAAATTACCATCAATCTGGAATATCCTGGGCGGGTGGAGATCCAACAGGCTAATGGTAGCAAAATCAGTAATGAGGTGGCGAAGATGCTCTTCTGCCTTATCACCTTCCAGCAGGCGAGCCCAAAATCCCACTACCCAGCTTCTGCTCCAGCCGGTGTGGCCGCCACTATTCGAGAGACGCCCTTCCAGTGAAATTCGCGCGGCTTTTGCAAGCTCTGGAGTGCCTTCCAGCGAAATTTGATCACCAGGAAACAGTGCAAAAAGATGCGAGAAGTGCCGATGCCCCGGCTCCGCTTCTTCGTAGTCCTCCAGCCACTCCTGAAGCTGCCCATATTTACCTACCTGAAGAGGTGGAATCTGTGCGAGTATTCTTAACCAGTCAGCCCTGTCTTTTGAGTCTACTCCTAATATTTCTGATGCCCGAATTAAGTGTGTGAGCAGATCATGGATTAGTTCAAAATCCATCGTCGCTCCAATACAGAGCGATACCGGGGTTATTCCGCCCACAAAATAGTTTTCTGGCGAGTAGGAGGGCACTGTCACCAGTCTGCCATGCCATTTGCTGTCGGGGCGGGGATCTGGAATCAGGTAGTCCTTGTAGAAATCCGCAATATTTTTCATATAGGGATAGGCGCGTTTTTCCAGAAACTCTTTATCACCCGTGTACTCATATCTCCACCAGTAGTGCTGTGCCAGCCAGGCGCCTGCACCAGACCATTCACTCCATGGTCCCTGACTCTTCACTGGAACCGCCCAGGGATCACACACGATCGGTATGAAACTACCGCCGCAGCCATAGAGGTCTCTTGCCGCTGATTTACCATTTTCTGCAAGCCTGTCACCAAGATCGAAGAGGGGATCCTGGCACTCGGAAAGATTGGTAACCTCGGCAGGCCAGTAGTTCATCTGCAGGTTGATATCCATGTGCAGGTCAGAATCCCACGGCGGTTGCAGATCCTGATTCCACAAGCCTTGCAGATTGGCAGGCAGTCCGCCAGCTCCGCTGCTGCACATGAGTAAGTATCGGCCATAATCGAAGTATAACGCCTCCATGGAAGGATCGTGTTTCCCAGCCTTAAGATTTTCAAGGCGTTTATCTGTGGGAAGATTCACATCGTCGTTTTCACCCAAAGAAAGCTTCACACGGTTAAAAAGGGATTGATGCTTCTTGAGATGCTCGGAGAGAAGCTTACTGAAATCCCCACCAGATCGCTTGAAGGCGCTGTCAGCCAAGTCTCGCGCAATCACATCCACTTCTTGAGGTTGGTTGCCAGCTTCATGGTAGGTCGCCATTCCCAGAACCATTAAAACTTTGCTGCACTCTTTTAGATGGACAACTGCGCCATTCGGTCGGGAGGAGGATGCTGATATGGTGAAGGAACCATCCACACATTGCACTCTGGCGTCGGCTGTGAATGAGAGTCCTTCCTTGAAAGTCCCTCTATATCCAAAATGATCAGAAGTGAATATCGGAGTAAGGGCACACTCCTTATCCTCGATTCGCGAAAGCTCTATTTCACCTGTCAGACCACCTTTTTCAGGTGAAGAGAGGGAAGCTACCAGAACTCCATCTGCTCGGGAAGTAAATACTTCAAGAACATGTGTTGATCGAGCAGAACTGTATTCTGTGCGGGTAACTCCTGTACTTAGATCTAGCTCACGCCGATAGCCATCCGAAGTGGATGAACCAGGAAAACGAAATAACAGATCACCAAATGGCTGATACGCATCGACTCCTGTCTCTGGAAAAACACCGAGTTCGGCATTGGCACGATTACTCGCTTCGATAATCTTGCCATCGAAGAACAACTGTCGTATTGCAGCAAGATTTCCAGAGGTAACTGGATTTTTTCTGTTGCGGTGTTTCCCGCGCCACAGCCACTGATGATTGAGCGCAATCCTCTCCTGACCTGGAAGCCCCAGAGACATGGCCCCGATCAGGCCGTTCCCAATGGGAAGGCCGCTCATATATTCGGTGGTAGGTTTATCGTACCAAAGTACATGTTTTGGAGGTGTGGCAATAATGCCAGAAACCAGGGTCATGCTAACCAACATGGGTAACAATTTCCTCAGCCTTTCTAGGCGAACCAAAATTAAGTCCCTTCCAGACAGGGAAGGGACAGTTGAAGCCGACCTGATTTAGTAGTGCAGAGCACCACGAAGCGGCAGAGGGACTATCCAGACATTTCTGAACTGTACCGTATTGTTATGATACTGAAGCAGTAGCGGCCCAGGTTTGTCGTAAGAGGTTTTCTTTTTGAGACCCGTCGATCCCTTGATTTCAGTGTTATTCTGAACCAAAACACCGTTCAGCAGAACCGTTACCCTAGCATTTTCTGTCTTGGTTCCACTAGCGTCAAATCGAGGCGCTCGGAAAACAATGTCGTAAGTCTGCCAGGTCTTTGGAGGTTTACAGGCATTGAAAAGAGGGGCAGCCTGACTGTACACCGCTCCGCAGTCGCCAGATCCCGGTTCTGGAATCCCGTACGAATCGAGCACCTGAATCTCATAACAGCCTTGTATAATTACGCCACTATTGCCGCGCCCTTGTCCCTTTGCTTCGGGCATATAGGGTACTTTGAATTCGACATGAATTTGAATATCTTCAAACTCCTGTTTGGTGATGATACTATCGCCTTTGGTCTCCGCAGCGCCATTTATGATTTTCCAGGTGGGCTTGCCATGATTGCCTTGCATTTCCCAGAGAGTGTCCAGTTGTTCTTGTTTTCCAGAAAAAAGAACGATGGCGCCATCCGGAATCTTGGGTTTAGACTCGGCACGACCAGAATGTGATCCCAGCGACAGCATCGCTGTTACGGCAGCAATTATACTCAACTCTCGAAGTATACGCGGGGCAGACAACTTTGCCACCTTGTTCATAAAACCTCCCAATAAGTGAAGTCTGCAGCAATCTCGTGGGTGCTATTGCGAGAGCAGTTAATCACTTGATATCGTTATCAATTCCATGCAATTTTCAATTTCTTTCAGTGAATTTCCTTCAAGCTTTTATGAAATAATGTGATCAACCCTCACATCCCGACCTGCTTTCCAAAAACAGTGGAAGCGGAGATCAAAACAAATCGATTTTTATTTGAACCGCAGAGCAACAGAGATCGCGGAGAAATGCAAATTACAAGCAAAAAATTCGAACAGATTATTCAACAAACTTTATGTTATCGGTTATGGGAGTAGGTTGGAGAAAGCTACAGTGGCTGATTATTGATGAGTTTTGTGTAGTATTCTACGACTTCGTCTGCCTGGCGCTTTGGAGTAAATTTCGAAATTACAGTCTGGCGAGCTTTTTTGCCAATCTGGTTTCGAAGTGAAGGATCGTTCAGGAGTAGCAGCAGGGCATTAGCAAGTTCGGTGATATCTTTCTGTTTCACTAGAATGCCGTCTTCACCTGAGGTAATAATTTCTGGCAGTGCACCCGAGCAGAAGCTCACTACCGGACGCTCCATCGCCATTCCTTCAGTAACCACGAGGCCAAAAGGCTCTTCCCAGCTTGGTACCGCCAGAATATCCAGATCGTACATCACTTCGGGCATCGCATCGATCCAGCCCGCCCAGTGAATATTTTTTTGCAGGCCAAGCTCTTCAATTCTTTGCTGAACGGATGTTTCGAAGCTGTCGGAACCTTGCGCAGCAAGCAAATCGACTTTCCCAACGATCGCTAAATGAACATCTGGCCGGATTTTACAAACCAGTGCCATTGCTTCCACAAGCTCCATGTGGCCTTTCCAAATCATGATTCTAGCCACCAGGCCTATCAACGGGGTGTCATCACTTAGTCCTATTTTGTTTCTAAGAAGTCCACGGGATACTTTTGCGGGATCGAACTTTACCGGGTCGGTGGCGTTGAGTACCGTCCCGATTTTTTCGGGAGGGATTCCACCATCAATGAGCGACTGGCGTGTGAACTGTGAAATGGCCAGGACACTTGTACAACGTGAAACCGCCCAGGTTGTTGCTCTGCCAATTTCCGGGTACCACTTGATGTGGACGTGGATCACATTCTTACAGCCCGTTATCTTTGCCAAAAGTGTCGAGAATGCCGCATCACGCGGCCGATCTGTGGAGTGCAAAATATCGATCTTGTTTTTACGAATGTACCAGGCGAGGCGAACCAGTGATACAACGGCGCCGATGTTCTTGGCAGCACTGAGCATCTTACCCGCTTTACCACCTGATCCACCACTCAATTCATGCCCGAGGTCACATACAGTTATTTTTAGCTTCTCGACTGATTTGAGCTGATCTATAGTAGAATCCAGATCAATGGAATTACTATTGGTGGCAATGTGAACATCAATTTTACTGGTGTTGAAATTCTGAATAAGTGTGAGATGCACCGCAACATCTGCACCTAACGCACTTCGAGTATTGATGAAAAGAACACGAGGTTTTCTATTATTCGATCCATCTGGTTCGCCCAATTCGTCATCCTTAAAAAAATACGTGCAGCAAAATATTGTGCGACTATTTACAAGCCTCTATAATAGTCGGAATGAATACAGATATCTGAATATACCATGAATCGTTACAATCGAAAAGTGTGGCCCTTTAGAATTATTTAAATGAATTGTCCCGGGGTTCCAAGGGATGACTAAACTATTTTACGCGTTCCCATACCTCTTCAAGTTTCATATCTTCGGGATGCTCCCCTCCAAAATGGAGGATACCAGATTGAGTCAGACTGTCGCCATCGATCTTGACAGTGAAACTCTGCTATTTGTTGCGCATACTTTTTGATTCATCTCCCAGGCCAAACTCCGGGGTTTCGACATATGTTTTGCTTTCTAGAACATATTTTCCGCCAGCGGAGGTGTCGATCTCCTTACTTTTCGGGTCGTAATTCAACCAAATGAAATTTCCTCCAGTTATGAATTTGAGATGGGTCTGCTCTTCTTTGGGAACTTCAGTCATCGGTGCATCTCGATACTTGTAGGAAACCATTTTCCAGGTGCCTTCAATACTACTGTGTACGGGTCGGCTCGCAGTTGTACTCGCCTCGGATTTGGCGCCTGCGAGTTTCGAGTACGTCGTTAGCACGCCGACGAAAAGCAACACTCCGGTAATCTGGACTGCCAAAAGATGTGATGCTTTCATGTACTTTCTCCTTGTATGGTTTTGACGAATAGTGTAAGATTCGCTAATGTACTGGTTTATCCTTCAGGAATGGCAGGATTAAACAGGATGTTTACCGAAACTCCTCCATATGCATCGAGATTTAAGATATAAATCCATTTAGGAGTGAATATGACCACTCTCTCAGGTCAGACAGCCATTATCAGCGGTGGATTGGGTGACATCGGTTCTGCGATAGCGCTGGAATTAGCAAAGCAGGGAGCTGATATTGCCATTGGTGATTTACTGGATGATAATAAAAGTGAACAGCTAATAGCTGAGATAGAGAGCCATGGCCGCCAATGTATTTACCATAGAGTGGATGTCTCGGATGCCGAGGCAGTCGAATCCTGGGTTGCAGATGTCGAAACGAGACTCAACGTACCGTCTTTAATAATACCGAATGCTGCCATTATAACTATAGCGGATGTTAGGAATATAACGCCGGCTCAATGGAATAGAGAGCTCCGAATAAATTTAGATGGGGCATTCTACTTAGCACATGCATCTGTGAAACGTCTTCTTCATCTTAATCGACCTGGGCGCGTGGTGTTCGTTGGAAGCTGGGCTGCACATGCGCCCCATGCAACTATTCCTGCCTATAGTACTGCCAAGGCAGGCTTGAGAATGCTTTGCAAGTGTATGGCACTCGAACTGGCGCCATTTCACATTCTAGTAAATGAGATTGCCCCCGGTTACGTCGATGCTGGTCTAACAGGCAAAATATTCGATAACAATCCCGGCAGTCGTGAAAGTTCTCGCAAGCGTGTCCCGGTTCGTGAACTGATCACAGCAGAGGAAGTTGCGCAGCAGGTTGCTTACCTGTGCAGTCCGGAGAATCGGCATATGACGGGGACGACTTTGCTCATGGATGGAGGTCTCTCGCTGCTGACGTCTGGGATGGAACATCATGGCAAATAGTCCACTGCAATTTAAACATCCTTCCTACTGTGGCAGAATTGGCGCGGCACGAGAAGAGATCACGCCTCCAGTTGGCATATACGCAAAAAACTGGGGTGCGGCGAAACACGTTGTTGCTGAGGATATTCACCGCCCGCTTACAGTAACTGCAATCGCTATCTGTGAACCTGGTGATGAGCCAATTGTGCTGCTTTCTCTCGATTTGGGATGGTGGAGGCGCAGAAAAGATGAATGGGCTATGCGCCGCAGTCTGCTGGAAGAACTTCAGCTGAATGCTGCCAGAGTTATCATCCATTTCACACATACCCATGCCGGCCCATCTGTCTGCCCAGAGGATTCCCTCTATGCTGGGGGCGAAATGATCGAACCATACCTTGAAATGGTTCGATTAAAAGTGATATCGGCAGCAAAAAAAGCGATTGAATCCGCAGAACCTGCTCTGCTGGAATGGGGGACAGGTAAATGTTCTCTCGCACAAAATCGGGATATGCCTGATCCAGAATCAAATAGAATACTATGCGGATACAACCCGGAAGGCATCCCTCCCGACGATACCCTGCTTGTCGGGCGAGTAACCACCATCCCCGGCAAAAATATAGCCGTACTAGTCAACTACGCCTGCCATCCCACCACGCTTGCATTCGACAACAGACTCATCTCTCCCGACTTTCCGGGAGCCATGAGAGAACTGGTAGAAAATAAAACAGCAGCTTTGTGCCTCTATCTCCACGGAGCTTCCGGAGAGCTTGCTGCCCGTGAGCAGTATACTGCTGATATAGCTGTTGCGGACAGACACGGTAGAGAATTGGGATATGCAGTGCTCTCGACCTTGGAAGGAATGCTGCCTCCATCCACAAAATTCAATTATACAGAAGTGAAAGAATCGGGAGCACCTCTCGCAGTTTGGAAATACGACACCGCTGTACACTCTAGCCGATTAGAAGCGGTGCAGGATCAGATAGAACTTATAATGCAGTCTCTACCTTCAGCATCTCAGCTCAGGTCTGAGCTAGATGCTACTGAGGACTTAGTGCTGCAAGAAAGATTGAATCGTAAACTTCGTATTCGTGAAGGAGTGGGAGATGCAGAAACCGCCTCGATGCCATTTTGGGTCTGGCAAGTAGGCGATTCCATTATTTTAGGGCATCCTAATGAAGCCTATTCTCATCTTCAGATAGAATTGAGGCGTGTATTTCCGGAAATCGCCATAGTCGTTATGAACTGTGCCAACGGACATTTTGGTTATCTGCCACCGACTCTTCTCTACGCCGAAAATATCTATCCTGTTTGGCAGACTCCATTTGCGGCTGGCTGCCTGGAGCTAATGATTGAAAGATGTATCGATTCGATCGAGCAAATTCGTTCGATGCAGCCATCGCCTCGAAACTACACTGAATAGTTGTTCAACATTTGAAAAAATTGCATTTATCATCGATTCTTATCTATTTTTTGAACTTGTCTCAAGATTGATGTTGAGCTTTCAAGAAATTCAGCCGAATATAGCATTCTGTATCTCCGTCTCACCTACGGAAATTAAGGAGACCTGGCTGTGCTGAACATAGTAATTCCGATGGCAGGATTGGGCTGTCGTTTTCAGACCCAGGGATTTGATCTTCCCAAGCCTCTCATACCCATTCATGGAGTTCCTATGATACGAGCAATTATTGCAAATGTACAGCCATTAATTCCGCATCAGTTCTATTTCCTCTGCCTGCGCGAGCACATAATCAATCACCGTATAGATAAGAAACTACTTAAATGGATTCCATCCGGAGTAGTTATCGAAGTTGCTGAGGTTACCGAAGGGGCAGCATGTACCGTGCTGCTCGCCAAGAAATATATTGATAACGATAGCCCCCTCATGATTGCCAATAGTGACCAGTGGGTACGTGCAGATATCAACTCGTATCTGAAAACTATGGAAACCAAAAGATCGGATGGCTTGATAATGACGATGCGAGCAGACGATCTGAAATGGTCGTATGTCCGCTTCAATCAAGATGGCGATGTTGTCGAATTGGTGGAAAAGAGAGTCGTTTCCAACGAAGCCACCGTAGGGATTTATAACTTCCGACGCGGCTCGGATTTCGTCCAAGCTGCGGAGCAGATGATCGAAAAAGATCTGCGGGTAAATTCTGAATTCTATGTGGCACCCGTATATAATGAACTTCTGGCCACAGGAAGTAAAATTAT
The DNA here is from genome assembly GCA_025352825.1 of Chthonomonadaceae bacterium. GTDB lineage: Bacteria > Armatimonadota > Chthonomonadetes > Chthonomonadales > Chthonomonadaceae > JANXSG01. The sequence goes on from JANXSG010000024.1 coordinate 64,448, forward strand.
CGTCTATAATGTAGGTGAAGAGTATAACGGTATGCACGGCCTGGGAATTCCATCTGATCTAGAAATATTTATCCAGTCCCCTGTTTCTAACCTCGCTGTTGAAGGTCTGCAAGAACCACAAATATACTCTTCTCAAGTGAACAAATTCTAAAATGGTAACGCATTCACAAATTATTGGCATTCCAATATTGTAAAATCATCTTCGAACGTTCGTGAGATGTGTTTTATCGCTCCTTGGAAAGAGATGCATGTGGGCGAAAAAAGCAGAGAATTACAGACTAATCGTACTCATTTGTCTCACCTGGATGGTTTGAGAGGGTTGTCCGCACTCTATGTAGTTCTGGTTCATTCACTCGGAAACTACAGGTACTCTACAAATATCACTCTATTTCCTCCAGGTATTCGCCGCCTCATTGGGCTGACAAGTTTTGGTCAGGCTGCAGTTGTAATATTCATCGTACTTTCAGGATACTGTCTGACGATGCCTCTCGTGATGTCGAATACGACCAGTCTGCGTGGAGGAGTGCAAGACTATCTGAAGAGGCGGGCAAGGCGAATCCTTCCTGTCTACTACGCTGCACTTGGGATATCCCTTCTCCTGATTGCTGCGGTACCAGCAATGAACCGAATTTCCAACTCTGAATGGGATGGATCACTACCTGCATATAAATGGGATGTAATACTGAGTCACCTGCTGCTTATCCATAACCTCAATGACAAATGGCTGCTCAAGATCGATTACCCGATGTGGAGTGTAGCAACCGAATGGCAGATATATTTTGTGTTTGCCTTGATTCTGCTCCCTTTATGGCGTAGTTTTGGGCTGACAACAACTCTCATAACTGCTACTCTTCTTGGTATTGCACCACACTGGTTATTTAGAGGGAGACTCGACGGAGCACATTTTGAGTTCATTGGTCTTTTTGCATATGGAATGGCCGCTGCTATCATCAGTTTCTCTAAGGAGCCGAAGCTTTCAATTCTACGAAAAAAATATCCCTGGGGCGCTCTCGCGCTATTATCGCTGCTTCCGATAGCCTACTTTGCGAAATATCGCTGGAATGGCTCCTGGCTAAACATCGTACTCGGATTCTTGGTAGTAGGATTAGCTGCAGTCTTTCTGCTGATCTACTGTGCCAATAGTCCGTCAGCTTCACAGCAAAAGTCCACGCCGTGGGTAATGCTTTTTCTTACTTCGAAACCGTGCGTCTCACTTGGTTCATTTTCTTACAGCCTCTATCTTATCCATGCCCCAGTACTTGCAATATGCACAATCATAATCAGGCGATTTCATTTGCCGCTAACCACAGAAGTTGCTCCGTTTGTAATCGTATCAGTTCCGCTCTGCTTAGTTGCGGCCTATCTTTTCTATCAGCTGTTTGAAAAACCATTCCTGGCTAAGCGAAGAGCATCGTAATCAGGCTGATTGCCCTTATTTCTTGGCCGCATCTGGGTTGACTAACTTTTGTACTTCTGGGGTTTTAAGATTTGCTGAAGTGACAACCGTCATCCCGCTATTTACAAATTTCTCAGCAATTGCCTCTTTCCTAATCGCTTTTAGGCAGGTTATCACCCCTTTGTATCCCATCTGATAGGGATCCTGAACAATTGTTGCCTGGATAATACCTTCTTCGATAGCCTTCAGCTCTTCAGGAGATGAATCGTAAGCGATCAGTTTCACCTTGCCAATCAGTTTTTTCTGTTTGATCACGTTTGCCGCACCCACACCGTTGAGTTCGTTTGCAGCAAAGATGCCAACTATTCCTGCATTTGCAGTTAACATATTTGTCGTGGTATCAATCGCTTTTTGTGGATCGTTGGACTCTAACGTAGAGACCAGTTTGATGTTGGGATACTTTTTAATACCTTCGAGAAATCCATTTTCACGGTCATCCGATGAGGCAGAGCCCTTTTGGAATATGAGCAGACCTACATCGCCCTTTTCGCCAATAGCTTTAGCTAGGGTATCCGCGGCTCTGCGACCGCCTTCAACATTATCGGTAGCGATGAGCGCAACAGAGGCATCCTTATCCGTCAGGCCAGAATCGATGGTGACCACAGGAATATGCTGGGCCATGGCATCTTTTATAGGTTTTACCAGTGCTGTGGCATCTGAAGCTGCAATGACGATCCCATCCACTTTGTTCGTTACCTGACTCTGAACTAAGTTGATCTGGTCTGTGATGGAGCCTTCTTTGTCTGGCCCTTGCCAGATAATTTCTACCCCTTGATCTTTACCAGCCTGCTGTGCCCCAGCATCAATTGCCTGCCAGAAAAATGCGGCGGTTCCTTTTGGAATCACTGCAATTCTCAACTTCTGACCAGTGGGCTTTACATCGCCTCCCACGGCCGAATCCGCCGGTTTTTCTTTAGCGCATCCAACCACGGCAGCCAGAGCGAATGCACTGATCAGCATATATCCAAATCTTGTATTAAATTTCAATTCGAGTCATCTCCTTTGAATTAAACGATTAATAGTTTTTTCACCTTAGCCCCCGACCCCTTCCCTGATTCCCTCGTGCCTCGCGGGGAAAGGGGTCGGGGGTTAGGGGAAATGCCCGGCAGCGCTGCTTACTCTTCTAGTTACTATTATTTAGCCCCGATGCAAACAATCTCCTTCAAACTTCTATGATAGAGATGTCCATCGGCGTAGGTGGGTGTATTCAGACTCCATGTCTCCCCGGATGGGCCGAGATCGTTCACAGCCAACAATGCCTTAGGATCAAGTTGATCTGCTCGGGAATCGATAACATAAGTTATTCCGAGCATCGTTCCCATATACAGCTTCCCATCGACATCGATTGGCGTCGGGAAGAATGCCGGGATTGTCCAGCCGTCTGTCCTGGAGCGATCCTCCGGTGCAACATTTCGACCTTTATAGTCATTCGTTTTTGTAGTCACGGCGATACTGTAAATCAGATTTTCCTGCTTTCCTCCAGTCCGTTCTACACTTACAGGCACCTCGAGATACTCTACTTTGCCGGTCTCCAAATTCACTCTGCCAATACAGTGGGAAGGCCCGCTTAAACCAGGCGGCGCATAACCGTTCCGGCGATGGCCTGTGGAAGTGAAGAAGTAGTGATATCCGTGTACCAGAAGATTCGCATGCCAGTTAGGAAACACATGCAGCACTTCCCCTGCCGCCATCTTGTTCACCGGAGAGAGATCGTGGACTTCCCGAATGTTCACGTTTTTTAGGAACATATAATTTTTTGTATCCGGGTGCCATTGATAGTAATCGACATTACGAATTAGCGACTGTTCACGGAGCAGTTTTCCAGTATTGGCATCGAAAACCAAATGGGACTCTTCCGGCGCATTTCGGAACCATGTCGCGTACTTTCCATCCCAGGTCATGGTGTAGAGCGCTTGAAAAGTAGTGCCATCTGCTGGCGCACCGGGTCGATCCTCCGGTGAGTAACGCCAGACTGTCTTCCCTTCATTTCCCGGAGCAAGACTGGTCATACTAATTCCGATGGGACGCTCAGGAACTCCATGCGGCCCGCCGCGACCGTGCAATATTCCAAGATTGCCATCTGCAAGTTTACCTATGACGGGTCTGCAGTAGTAGGTAGAGGCGTCCTCAGCAGTCCATAGAGTCTTTCCACTATTCTTATCGATGCCGCGCAGGTAGTGCCAATTCGGTCGATCCGCTCGATAGCCAGGTTCGTTCGGCGCGATAGGTTCCAGAGTAATAATTGTATTCCCGACTAAAAATGGCTCATCCTGTTTGTTGAATGGTTCGCCGGGCGCAAGAAACTTCCGGCGCCAGATCTCTGTTCCGTTGAAATCCCAACAGCCCATCTCACCGCTGGAGTTAAAAAACCAGACATGTATTCCATCCGTCACGGGAGACCAGGAGGTAGAGTCACTATAGGCGTACATCATGGGGCTGGGATTTGTGCCGGATAGCTTCACACTCCAGAGGATTTTACCTGTAGCTGTATCCAGGCAGTGGCCCAATATATTTGCGCTGTATAGTGGCTGACCCTCCACATACTCTTCAAATGTGGTCAGAAATAGTCGATTTTTCCATTTTGTGATTCCTCCCTGCCCACCATTCGGAAGCGGGGTTCGCCATCGGATATTTTCGTTTCTAGCAACACTCCAGTGAATAGGAGGATGCCCCTTGCTCAATACCCAGTTACCATTCGGCCCAGCGGCTTGTGGCCAATTTTCCGCTTTTGCCGCAGGATTAAAGCCAAAAAAGTTAAGAGTGATAATGAAACAAATTGTTAGGAGTCTTGCAGAAGCCGTGAAATGTAATTGTTTGCCTAATCCCCTGACCCCCTTCCCTGATTCCCTCGTACCTCGGAGGGAAGGGGGAATCTTGATCTTTGATTCTCCCCCTTCCCTAACGCAAACAGCTTTATCGTTTGTGTGTGCAGGGAAGGGGGCCGGGGGGTTAGGCAAAAGAAGTCTCGATTCTGTAGGTTTCATGGCTTTTGCAATTATCTCCTAAATTCGACTCTATTTTTTACGTCCTGGCCCATAACGATCAAAAAGTACTGCCAGAATCACGACACCGCCGATGATCGCTCGCTGATAATCCGGCCCTAGCCCCCTGAGTGCACACCCGTTGCGAATGGTATAGATCAAGACGGCTCCAATAATTGTGCCTGGAATGCCGCCCTGGCCACCAAAGAGAGAGGTTCCTCCCACAACGGTAGCTGCAACAGCATCCAGTTCGTATCCAATTCCGGCATCCTTCGAAGCAACACTGGATCGAGAAATGTTGACAACCGCTGCAACCCCGGCAAGCAGCCCGGAGAGCGCGAATACCGAAGTAGTTGCCCAGGTGAGTTTTATTCCGGAGAGGCGCGCTGCCTCATTATTCCCGCCCATAGCATAGACAGCTCTGCCCCACTTTAATTTAGAGAGAGCTATGTGAACACACACTGCTGCAAGAACCATAATAATGACAGCATACGGGATTCCATTTCTTGCATCCGATCCGAATAGTTCTCCAAATCCAAACACTTCAAATCCTGTCGGCTGTTGACCAATATTAGTAGGGGAAACAATCCCTGCCGCACCATGAATAATTCCCATCATGCCAAGTGTAACAATAAATGCTGGAATCCGGCCAAATGCCGTAATCAAACCACTCAGTATTCCGGATCCTAACCCGCAAATCAGAGCTATGACTACTCCCTGCCACACTCCAGCATGGTGATTTGCCATAGCAACTGCTGAGGTGACTCCCGCAAAGGCCATGACAGCGCCCACAGAGAGATCGATATTCCCTGAGATGATAACCACGGTCTGGCCACATGCAAGTATAGCTACGACCGCTGCCTGAACAGCTATCTGTTTGATGTTATCAGCTGTTTTAAAATTGGGATTTAGTACGGATAGTACAATGCAAAGGAGAATAAGAAATGTAAGTGGCGCAAGTGCTCGGGATATACGTGCAAGAAATGGTGGCATCTCCCACCGAGTAGTGCCTTCGCCTCGTTCTGATTTCGACCGCAAGTGGATGCCCCTTCCGATGGCTGACTATATTGCTGATAATAGCAGACTCGAACACAAAAGTCAATTAAAACATATTGGAATCCGCCCCACTGATGAATATTTTTATCGACAATAAGCAAAAAGTACTGTTATAAATATTTGTAATCAGCCGAGGAAATGGGAACCGGACGTAATCGCAATCGTCTATACTTCTAGAGCTTGTTACTATTTTTCAAACAAACAAGGGTTCTATAGGAGAAAAAAGCATGAAAATGAATAGATTTAAAAACCCGCTTTGCTGTCTATTAATGACAGGCATAATCTCGTCAAGCTTCCTTCCGGCCGCATTTTCGGAAGAGATCGTTATCCGGAAAGGCACCGACATTCATCTGGTATTTGATAGCAAACTCGACTCCACTAAGTCCAAACCTGGCGACACGGTTAAATTTCATGTCGAAAAAGATGTTGAAGTCGATGGGAAAACATTGATATCAGAAGGCACAAAAGTCACAGGTACCGTTGAAAAGATCAACAAAAGATCGAGATATGGTAAAAACGCGAGCGTTTCTATGCATCTCCGGTCTGTCAAATCAGTATCAGGAAAACTGATCATGCTGGAACCAAAAACCAAGGGACAGGTAATCAGCGGAGAAACAGGGGATGCCGCCGTCGCCACTGTGGGTGGCGCTGTACTGCTCGGCCCTCTCGGTCTCGCGGGAGGATATTTTGTGGTAGGAAAGAACGTACATGCCAAAGTGGGGGATAAAACTACGGTTCAAGTATCGAAAGATACTGGCGTGAACGTAAAGTAGCTTCGAACGATTCAAGCAGTAAGGAAGGAAAAAGAGAATTCAGGAAGTAAATATAAGAACTTGGGAAGAATATATCATTATCTAACAGTAAATCTGTTTTCCCTTTCCTGGATTACTTTTTTCCTGCCTTCCTGCTTGAATCACAGCGTTCGACTCGTATTCTCATTCTTCCTGATCCTTGACAGCACTCGGTAAAATCCCTATAATATTAGTATGGCTAAACATGATTCAGCTGGTTCAAGTGGGCAGAGAATCGCTGATCGATCCCGAAATACAAGGGCTTCCGCCAGCTTTAGCTTGAAGAAGCAGATTAAGACAGTATTTGCTGCAACTCTGTTGGCATTATTGACGCTGATTGCAGTTGTGCTTGTGGGCGGGCTATCGGCCTTTTGGCGATTTTCGTCGGCGATGCCCAATGTAGAAACTATCACCACTGATTTCCACGAACCTGTTGCCACTACTATTTGGTCGCAAGACGGAGTAATGCTTGGCAGGCTCAGCGTGGAAAATCGGCAGCCTATAACGTTAGATCAGATACCCAAGAATGTTCTCGATGCAACGATAGCAGTGGAAGACCATCGGTTTTACGAGCATCCCGGGGTAGATATCGTTGGAATAGGCAGAGCCACCTATGCCAATTTACGTGGAAGCAGTCTCCGTCAGGGAGCCAGCACTCTCACGCAGCAACTTGTACGCCAGCCCAGTTTTGCTTCCTCTCTCGGACTCTCCTTCGAAAAGAAATACTCACGTAAGTTTCGTGAAGCGCTCATCGCACTTCGACTTGAGCAGGTCTATTCAAAGAATGAGATCATCCAGCTCTATCTGAATCATGTCTATTATGGATCAGGAGCCTATGGAATTCAGGCTGCATCTCAAACATATTTTGGTAAATCCGCTGCTAAATTAAGCCTCGCCGAAGCCGCACTGCTTGCAGGGATACCGCAGCGTCCATCCGCGTTTACGCCTGTGGACAACAGGCAGGCCGCAGTTAAACGTAGAGACGAAGTACTTGATCGTATGGCAGAGTATGGCTACATCACCAAAAACCAATGTGAATCTGCTAAATTGGTGAAGCCTGTGATTATGGCGAGACAGGAGAGGCGTAATTTTGCATTTAAAGCGCCGTATTTCGTTACCTATGTTCTCCGAAATCTCACGAAACGTTACGGATCAGACTTCGTATATTCAGGGCTTAAAATTGAAACAACACTGAACTGGAAAATGCAGCAGAGTGCTGAAGATGCTCTCTACAACGGGCTCAAGACTGGTGAAGGTTTAGGAGCGAACCAGGGAGCATTAGTTTCAATCGATGCCCAGACTGGCTATATTCGGGCTATGGTCGGCGGCAGAAACTTCTATACAGATCAGTATAATGCGGTCACACAGGGACGTAGGCAGCCAGGTTCTACCTTCAAATTATTCGATTACTGTGCAGCATTCGACACTGAGACAGCTACACTCCACAAGGCTTACCTCGATAAACCTATTCCATATGTAGGCGATCCTCAGCATCGCGTGGTAAAGAATTATGGCGGCGGATATAGCCATAAATATATCGACTGCCTCAGTGCGATTAAATTTTCTAAAAATACTATTGCAGTTCAAGTAGCTCAGGATGTAGGCATAGATACCGTTATCAGATATGCTCATAGTATGGGCATTCAGACAGAACTAGACCCCTATCTTCCAACAGCACTCGGTGCATCTGCTGTAAGGCCTTTAGACCTCTGTTCTGCGTACTCTGTGCTCCCTATGAAAGGCAGCAGAAACCTGCCCATGTCTATAGTTCGGATAACAGATGGCGAAGGCAATATTATTGATGAAGCACAGCCACAGCTAATTCAAAACATACTCAAGCCTGAAACTGTAGCGCAGATGGATGAGGCTCTGGCGGGAGTAGTTCAAAGCGGCACTGGAACAAGGGCACGTGGAACCACAGAAAACGGGATTATTGAGAATGCGCATGGAAAAACCGGCACAACAAGCGACAACCGCGATGCATGGTTTGCCGGCTATACCCCAGAATTGACGACTGTGATCTGGGTGGCAAGCGTACATAGAAACAGATCCGGCAAAATAAGTTATTCGGAGATGCAGGGTGCTACCGGAGGCCAACTCTGTGCACCCATATGGCACAACTTCATGGTGACGGCGGTGCCTGAGCAGAAGAAATTCCAGGTGCTTCAGCAGCCTGGAATTCATGACACTCCTCAGATGCCAGGAGCATCTGAATCCAGGGCTATCAGCAATAATAAAAAGGTTAGGCCGGACACTAAGCCGATTCCTCAGGATACGCTCGATGACACAGTTTCATCGCCACCGGACAATCCAGAATCGAGTACACCCACCGAATCTGATCCCCAAAATTCGGATACACCTGCCATTGGTAATGAAAGTACTAAAATCCCGCCTCGCCCGATCGAAAGCACACAGTCTTCTGCAGCTATAGATTCTGTACCTAACACCACTCCATTGAGGACGGTGCCTCCTGTTCCTGCTCCGGTGGCTCCTCCTTCTGTTAGAATTTCTGCCCCGAAACGTGCAGTTCCGGAGATGACGAGCGTTATGGTGTGTGTAGATTCAAATGATCTGGCAACGCAGTGGTGTGAAGCTACAAAATCGATTAGAGTATCCCTTCGAAGAGCTGCGCGGATGCACCGATGCCGCCTGCACAATGCACCTCCTGGAGAGTAGCAGAAAATCCTTCGAATACTGCTCGTGAATATCCATTGACCTAAGAGGTAATTTCAAAAGTCGGGAGATTTCCACTGAAATGTCAGTCGGAATTTCTATAACTTAGCATGGAGTCAGATTTTAGAGCTTTTATGGCTCTTGTTTAATAGAATTTGCGTATTTTGTGTTTTTCGAGACGTGACTA
>JANXSG010000108.1 GCA_025352825.1 Chthonomonadaceae bacterium
AATGAAAATATTATTTTCAACAAGATAACGCATCCGAATAAATTCGTAGGTATATGGAGGCTTCGCTGCTTGTATAAATTTACGAAGTTCTGGATCAACTTGTGTAGAATAAGTATACAATTTTGAGAGATATGCTGCATAGCCCCAGTCAAAAAGTTTTTGCCTATCCTTAGGAGATTTTATCGATTTCTGCTTCAATTTCTCAACGATTTCAACATGGGCGGATCCGTCTAAAAAAAGATATTCCAATCGATCTCGTGTCTCTCTAAGTTCTGTATCAGGTTCAGAAGTCCACTTCTCTTGTGTCCATTTCCAGCGATAAACTTGACTCGCTGGAACCGATATAGAGAGATTCGGCGGAATAATGGTTTCATGTGTTTGAAACCGAATGAGAAAAAATATTAATACAAAATATGCTGGCATTCCAGCTCCTTATAACACATTGTGTCGATATACGACCTAATCATGAGAACTGCCAATGACACCATTAGCAGTTCTCTGTATGTTGAACTTTACTTACCTTTCAGTTTCGATTTTTCCAGTTCGGCAAGGATTTTATTTATTCGACCTATAAACTGAATTATGTAGTCTTTTGTTTTTTGACGAGTCGGGCGATGCTCTCTGCTTAAGTATTCGTTATACCAGCGAATGGCTTCTTTTGCCGTACTCGAATCATTCACGTCCCGAATCTTCCAAATATTAAAGTACAGTTCCGCAGTTGTAATATATGCATCAGAACGAATCGGATCGATCGTTATCAGTTCATTTGCATAAATTAGTGCTTTTTTCATGCCTCCTGGTTTACTTGGAACAATGCTATTGGTGACTGTTAATCGCACGGCGTAATCACTTTTATCCGCCTGCGCCAACCGCTCGCCTAGCGCCGTAAGATAATCGTTCGCGAAGAAAATATTATCTTCTACCAGATAACGCATTCGCATGAACTCATAGGAAAAGGGAGGTTTAATTGTTTGTAAAGCTTTGCGAAGTTCTTTATCAACTTGTGTTGTATATGAATATTTTTTAGAAAGATATGCCGCATATCCCCATTCAAACAATTTTTGCCTATCCCATGGCATCTTTAGCGATTTTTTCTTAAATCTCTCGACGATCTCAACATGATCGGCACCATCAAGATAGACACGTTCTATTCTATCTCTGGCTTCTCGAAGTTCTGTATCTGGCTCAGCTAGCCACTTCTCTTGAGTCCATTTCCATAGATAGACTTGATTCGCTGGAACCGATATTGTGAGGTTCGGCGGAACAATGGATACATGCGTTTGAAACCCATTCAGAAGAAATAAAATTAGACCCAAATATGCAGACATTCCAACTCCTTATTACTTAATTTTAACCTCGTTCTAAGAAATTCGATTCTCGAAGAATTTCCATTGTGTCACTGATTTAAATGATTTACATTCCACTGCCATACAATATTTATCTCACCATGATAAATAATGGGGTAATTTGTCACCTGAGTAGTATAGCCATGAGAATCGTAGCCATCGCCTACCACAGCATGTCTATTGTACGAACTTCCTTTATGGCATCGGCCAGTAGTTACTGCGGTTGTCCACCACCGATATGGATCAGCCACAATTCTAAGAAAATCGTGAGTATCTGCACATATGATTCGAGGATCGTCTGGGCAATCAACTCCTTGACCGCTATTAATAGCCTGCTGCTCTGTTATCGCCGTGTTGAAGGTGGATTGATCACCGACTACTGACATCGTAGTTGACTGCTCTGGAGTACCGCTTTTGGAGATAGTATATCCCATCACGTTGAAGATGATATCAGCCGCTGCTGTTGCTTCGGCACTTATTCCTGTGAACAAGAGAGCAACTAATCCTGAGCCGCAAACACCAGAAATAGCGGCTCCAACAGTATCACCACTGAGTGCCCACTGTTTTGCTTGTGTAGCTACCACACTCACGGGTGTAGAATTTCCTGCCGCAATGGAGTTTGACCATGCATATTTATTAACATGATCGAAGACAGGATTGATGGTAGTTGATTCATGGGCGTTCTCGATTGAATTGTGCCATACAATTTTATATTTATTTGCCGCCGAAGCATTCAAATTAGGGCGGAAATCTTGAACATTAACACTCACATCCGTGTTTGAACCAAGAGTCGTGTCTTCATCTCCAGATGCATTCATGGTGGCATGTAGGGGGGAATCATCGCCAATCGAAGCACTGCTTCCGCTTGCAGTCCAGTCAATTCGCATATTATTAAAATGATATCCAAATATATTCGTATAGATGCTCGTGTCGAATCCTGTCGTTACTGCTTCTAGCTCCAGATTTTTGAACCATAAAACAGCGCTTCCACCGCCGGTATAATCAACCACGGCATCTACAATTATCGAGCCATCAGGGTTCCGCTGATTTAATGCTGGCAAACCATTATTCCCCTTATGAAAATTACCTCCGTATGTGTGAAACAGATCAGCATCTTCCAAACTGTGGCAAACGATAGTAACACTTCGAGGATCTACTGCTGCCGTATATTGCCAGTCCAGCATCGCTTTCCCATAACTAAAAGAAATATTATATACTGTAAAGTCACCAGTCAACATTCGAGTTTGGGTAATCGAGCCAGAAGATCCGTCAGCCTGAAACAGATGTGATCCTTCCGAATAGACTTGCGATATTAATCCTGTATATGGGGCGGGGATATTTGTAGACGAATCACCAAAGCCATTGTCCTGTGTTCCATTGCACCAATTACCTTGAACTATATCTCCAATGGCACTCGAATTCTCATTTATATATACTTTTGCAGGAGCCGGGCTGTGATTCGGATCAGTCCAAGTAAGAACTGCCGTCACCGATATATTCATATGGATTGCGATGGACTGGGCGCCAGATTGTTTGTATCGATGTGTTGCAGGGCTAGTTCCAGTGGTTTTAGTGCCATTGAATGCAGTTGCAGTCTACAAAACGTTCCAGTAGTATGATACGTCGTCACCCAACTACCAGTGCCACGAGCCGAATGGGAAAGACATGAAAACAGCAAGACAGATAATAAACTAAGGGATACTATAAATCGCGGGGGGGGCAAAATTCTGCTTTTTTTACAATTCTGTACATTTGTTTTCTTCCTTTCGAACTTATAAGTAGCGATTGGCTTCGAATACAATTTGGATTTGCAGTTTCATTATATCAGCAACATATCTGATTGTCAATAGAGATTATATTAAGATAGTATTAAAAATTTTCGATAAATCGTACAATTATTCCATAAATTCAAAAACGTGAGTGCCGGCAAAAAGTCAACTACCAGAAGCATCAATCATAGATTTTCGCTTTATTCTGAATTCCTACAATTGCAAAGGTAGGGTATCATGGCGATACGAATGTGGTATAGGATGGGTATTTATGAGCAAGAATATAGTAACAGTAATAGGTGGTGGATTTGCTGGAGTGGAAGCGGCGTGGGCGGCTGCAGAAAGAGGCGCAGAAGTAGATCTGTACGAAATGCGGCCGGTGCGCAGCACTCCCGTACATCGCACTTCTGATCTGGCGGAGTTAGTGTGCTCGAACTCCTTTAAATCGAATTTACTCACTAACGCGAGCGGTGTGCTTAAAGAAGAGATGCGCCGGCTTGGATCGCTGATACTACCCATCGCGGAGCGTAATCGAGTTCCTGCAGGAGAAGCCCTCGCCGTAGATAGAGAGCCATTTGCGAAAGAGATCACCGGGGCTTTGGAAGCGCATCCCCGAATCACGATAAAGCGAGAGGAAGTATTAAGAATACCGGAGTGCCGTCCGTTGATCATTGCGACTGGGCCTCTTACCTCAAAGGAGTTCGGTGAGGAACTGTCACTCCTGACAGGGGGAAATTCGCTATCGTTCTATGATGCAGTCGCACCTACGGTGCTATACGAGAGTCTAGATCTCAGCAAAGTGTTTCGTGCCTCTCGCAGAGGTAAAGGAATGGGGGATGCTGGTAAAAGTGAGACCACCCTGATTCAATCTTCTCCAAACGAATCCGATCTAGAGGAGGCGCAGGGATGCGGCGGCAAAGTGGAGGAGAACGCGGACTATCTCAATTGCCCTATGAACAAGGAGGAGTACCTGGAGTTCTGGAAGGCTGTCACCGAGGCGGAACTCTCCCCGGCGCACGATTTTGAAGATTCGGACGTGGCGGCGAAGATGGTGTTTTTTGAGATGTGCGTTCCCCTGGAGGAGCTGGCACGCCGCGGCCCAAAAACGCTTGCTTTTGGTGCCATGAAGCCGGTGGGGCTTGAGGATCCGCGCACGGGAAGAAGACCCTGGGCAGTGGTACAGCTTCGCCAGGAGAATATAGAAGGAACCCTCTGGGGGTTGGTTGGTTTTCAGACAAGAATGAAATGGGGAGAACAGAAGCGCATTTTACGACTTATACCGGGGCTGGAAAATGCAGAAATTGTGCGATATGGCGTCATGCATAGAAACACATACGTGAATGCGCCTTTGATTCTAGACTTGAGCTGCCAGCTTCGAGAGAGACCTGGAGTATATCTCGCGGGGCAGATGACGGGAGTAGAAGGATATCTAGAATCTGCAGCGATCGGCCTTCTAGCAGGCTTGAACGCTGCACGATCCATTAAAGGACTTCCTCCGGTGACTCCTCCGCGAGAAACTGTACTGGGTTCTCTTTGCCACTATCTAGTTGAGACGAATCCTAAACATTTCTCACCAATGAACTCAAATTGGGGTATTGTGCCCGAATTGGACGGCCCAGTGGTGCGGGATAAAAGAGAGCGAGCTCGATTGAAAGGGGAGCGTGCACTAGCAGCAATAGCTGGTTTTGTGCGCAGCTTATCAGTACAATAGTGAACATCTGTGAAATTGGCCGAACATTGTTTCGGCCTATTTCACAAAGTGATCATCAGGAGCTTATTGCCATCTGGAGCATTCCGGAAGATGCCTGGTACTGCATCTCCAATTCTCGGCGTGCCCAATCCATTGTCTCTTCATCGAAATCGAGCCACTCGACTACTTCTGGCAGGATCTCCTGGCCAAGAGTGTGACTGGAAGAACCGTGCCCGCATTCCCATGCCAAACAGTCCGCAGCATGTACAATGGCAGCGAGATCGAAGTTCTCCTGTTGTTGGCTGGGCTCGTGGTGTGAGCCCATCATCGCAACTAGATGAGGTGGAAAGTTCCAATACTCAGCAATCTTTCTGCCAACCGTCATATGATCTATTCCCAGAACCAACTGCTCCGATTCGGCAGAGGACTTGGATTCCCGCGAGGCGAATGCCATGGCCACTGCAAATTGAACTGGAAAATAGCTGTCGAGAAATAGAGACCCAATATCGTGCAGCAGGCCGCCAATAAACGCTTCTTCGGCTGCATTTCGCACTTTGGCAAGTCGTTTCTTGGCAAGTACACTGCTGCCTACTGCAGTAGCCACCGAGTGTTCCCAGAACTGAGTTCTGTCCAATCCGTATGGCATACTCTTCTGCGTGAGCAATCCAAAAGCAGAAACTCCGAGTACGAGATTACGAACGGTGTTGAAGCCAAGAATCACCACTGCATGCGTGATAGTGCTTACTCTATTTGGGAATCCATAGTACGAAGAGTTCACAATTCTCAATACTTTCGTAGAGAGGCCAGGGTCCATGGATATTAACTTATTAAGCGATTCTGCTGATGTATCCGGATCATTCACAGTTTCCATTATCCGCATTACCACCGTGGGCAGCGGAGGCAGATCTGCCAGCTTCTTCTCCAGTGTCTGCTGGAACACATTTCTATCTATATGAATAGATTTTACTTCAGGCGGCATATGACTTTCCTTTCTCTTCTGTAGCAATACTAATCAATCCGTTCACATCTACGATGAGCGCTACGTGACCATCACCAAGAATGGTCGCTCCTGAAATGCCCTTGATATCACCAATGAATTTCCCGAGCGTTTTTATAACGACTTCCTGCTCCCCAAGCAGTGAATCTACCACCAGACCCACCTGTTTATCAGCAAGTCCGACAACTACAAGATACAGATAATTCGACTCTTCCGAGGTCGATCTTTCCATTACTAACGCTTCCGTTCTATCCAGATCAGCAAGGGTAGGCATATCCCCGCCTGATGAACTGCTTAGTTTATGCTTACTGCTATTTTTGTTCATCCTCTCCAGAGTGCGTTCCGCGGGAGTAGTGGGGGCTTCTACATGAAATATATTGCGCAGCCGTACCAGTGGAAGAGTTTTCCCACGCTGAAGAATCACCTCACGATGATTTACCAGATGTACATTACTCTCCTTGATTTTGATAGTTTCCACGACCGAAACGAGTGGCAGCGCGTAGACGCAATCCCTGATCGTAACTAGGAGGCCTCGAATAATAGCGAGAGTCAATGGCAGTTTTACTGTAAAGACAGTTCCAATTCCGACCTTACTATTGATTTCGATGTGTGCACCGAGTTTTTGGAGATTACTGGTCACTATATCCATACCAACCCCGCGCCCCGAGACATCAGAAACTTCGACAGCAGTGGAAAACCCGGGTGCGAATATGAGATGAATGGCTTCACTATCCGTTAAGCGATTCGCAGCTTCCAGAGTCAAGGTTCCTTTCTTTACAGCATTGGCACGCATTTTCTCTGGATCTATTCCTTTACCATCATCTTCGATCTCGATAACGATGTGGTTCTCTTCATGCTTCGCCCGAAGCTGCACGGTGCCTATCGCGGGTTTACCCGCAGCTTCTCGTTCCTTGGGCATCTCTACCCCGTGATCGACGCTGTTCCGCAGCATATGAATAAGTGGATCTCCGATCACCTCAATCACTGATCGATCCAGCTCCGTTTCTTTGCCTTCCACCACGAAATTGATCTCTTTGCCAAGTTTCTGAGCAAGATCTCTAATCATTCTTGGGAAACGGTTGAATACATTATCGATCGGCAGCATTCGCGCCTTCATGATCTCTTCCTGTAGTTCGTCTGTAATTCGGCCAATGTGACTGGCAGTCTCGTTTAAATTTTCTACCAGTGGATTCAGTTCGTACTCTTGCTCAAAGCGGCTGCCGAGCTGAGCTATTCGAGTACGGTCAATTACCAGCTCACCCACCAGATTGAGTAGTTTATCCAGGCGAGTCACTTCAACACGAACAGTCTGCGCCGCCGGGGCAGTAGTTTGCGGAGCAGCTTTCTTCTCAGCACCACCCTTATGAGCATCATCTGCTGGTACTTCCCGGGTGCATGGACCTGTATTTATTTCGCGTCTATCCTGGATTTCCGAGACTCGTTCATCTGCTAGTATGGGTGGCAAAGATGTTTCCAGAGCTTTTTTATTAATCGAGATGCCTGCTCCATCCTCACTCATCTGCATCTGAATATACTGAATTTCTTTGATCTCAGTCAGTCGTTTCGCAATTCCTGTGATCTCTTCAATCGGGAATTCTGTTGCAAATACTACTTCAAAATCGAACTCAAACTCTTCGTTTTCTAATTTCTCCTCATCGGGCGTGGTTGCTAGAATCGAACCAAGACGTTCAAGCGACTGAAGTACAAACATGGCACGTACAGATTTCATCATGCAGTCGTTAGCTACCAGCACCTTGAGGGTATAGATACTGCATCCATTAGATAGTGCATCCTGCATCGAGACTTTGGCAGTTTCGGAAAGCTTTGTAGTGCTTACAAAAGAATTTGCGTCTGGTGACGCGGCAGATTCAGCAGTTGCTGCTACAGATGCAGGGGGTGTCGTGTTGGGTGCTTCTGGTGCTGAATTCAGGACATTTCGAAGGCGTGCAGTTTCCACCGTTGTGTCAAGAGACGTACTACCGCTGCCAGCAACTTCATCTTTCATTGCCTTTAATGTATCCAAGCCAGCAAAAAGCGCATCAATCAGCTCACGATTTACGGTAAGTTCATTGTTGCGAAGCTTGTCAAATACATCTTCCATCGCATGAGTGAGTTCACCCATTGAGGTAAAACCCATAGCACGGGACGAGCCTTTGAGAGTATGGGCAGCACGGAATATCTGCTGCAAAAGATCCTGTGACGGATCTTGTTCGAGCAGCAATATATTCGTTTCGAGCAGTTCCATCTGCTCGTTAGCTTCATCCAGGAACACACCTAGATACTGGCTCATATCTTCGTTCATGTTTAGATCTACCTCTGTATGGGCTATGAGATATATTTTGGTACTATATTCTCATCAGAAAGGAAAGACAGCAATTTTACAGCACAGCTATATCTGTGGTATCTGAATTACGTTGTGCATGTTTAGAAGTATCACTAGCTGTTCATCTGATTTCCCGACACCCCGAATGAAATCAGTCTCAAGATCACTCACAAGTTTTGAAGGTAGCTCCACACTATCTTCGCTCATCCTCAACACTCCAGTGACACCATCCACAATCATTCCTACAGTACAGTCCGAGATTTCAACAACAATTATTCGTGTTTCACTTGTACGTTCGGCAGCAGGCATGCTTAGCCTGGAACGCAAATCGAGTATGGGTACAATTTTCCCACGCAGATTAATGACACCTTCGATTTCTTTATTAGTGCGCGGTATCTGTGTGATCTCTCGCATTCGGATGATCTCATGAATGAGAGAGATATTGACACCATATATCTCGCCTGCTAAATGAAATGCGACAAGTTGTTCTTCACTATCCAGAATTTCCATTTCGGCTGCAGCCATACTCATTTTCCTTCCGGATCTGCCTGTTGTCGAAGCAAGTTTAATGCTAAATTTAATCCGATTTAAGTAAATCTGCGATAGCATTACAGGAATTACTGAATACTAAAGTCCAGGTAAATCAGACAGATATTATGAATGCCACACTATTTTCGGCGAGCATCAACTTGAACTTTAGGGATGGGGTGAAGGAGAGTGGAAAACAGAATGCGTGATAGGAGAGGGGTGGAATTCAGATTATATAATCTCATCTGTCGTAGCGACATTTCGAATGATATCAATTCCGCGCATATTTTGAGGTATGAAGTGCTTCTCAAACGAGGCAACTGCATAACGATCTGTCATTCCTGCAATGAAATCGCATACAGCCAGACTTAGCTGCTTACTGTTTAAATGCAAATGATGGTTCGTTCCGTTCATCATATCAGGAAATTTCATATAGAAGCTAAAGAGAGCCTCGATGACATGCTGGGCTTTTCTAAACTCCTGATTGCCTCTTGCTGCATCCCAATAGATGTTTTCAAAAAGAAATTCCTTCAATCCGTCTGTTGCCAGAGCAATTGTTTCGGACATCTCCACCATTGGATGATTTTCACTGTGATATACGATATCTGTCACCATGGTAGCTATTCGTTCAGAATGAGTGGAACCAAGTGTTTTGATAAAGTTTTTGGGAAGGCTTTCCAGGCGAAGTATGCCTGCTCGAAGTGCATCATCAATATCATGGTTGATATATGCAATCCGATCAGCAATTCGAACCACGTTTCCTTCCAGAGTAGTTGCGCGAAGCGCATGAGTGTCGCCGAGGTCTGCCCGCCCTTTGCTATGATGGGCAATTCCATCCCGCACTTCCCATGTTAAATTAAGCCCGGGGGGATAGGCATCTAGCTCTGTAGGCCCGCTGTCTCCCGTACGATGTTCCAGCATCTCCACGATTCGAAGGCTCTGATCATAGTGCTTAAATCCCGCTTCAGAATCGTATCTTCTATAGGCAGCATCGAGCGCCTCCTCGCCTGCGTGCCCGAAGGGGGGATGCCCTAAGTCGTGCGCCAGCGCAATGGCTTCAGTTAAATCTTCGTTTAGTCGAAGAGCCCGGGCAATTGTTCGCGAAATCTGTGAAACTTCGAGAGTGTGCGTGAGTCTTGTGCGGTAGTGGTCTTCAATAGGATTTATAAATACCTGCGTTTTATGCTTTAAGCGGCGAAAGGCTTTCGAGTGCAGTATTCTATCTCGGTCGCGCTGAAAGTCGGTTCGGACAATATCCGGATTTTCCGGCAGGGCGCGTCCATTGGAGAGCGCAGATTTTGCTGCCCACTCGGCAAGATATTCCTGTTCCCATCTTTCCTGGCGATCACGAGGGGTAGTCATAGTGTGGAAACTCCTGCATAAGTAATAAATCAATTTGTAGAACTGATACTCACTCATCTCAAACTAATATTAATAGGAAAAATTGTTTGTTGTATGAAATGAATACGACGAATAAAATGTAGATTATTATTGCTTGGCTAGAAATTGTGAAAGATTAGCTGAGTTTGGGGATAGAGATTTTGAAGAATTTATTGAAAAAGACATAATCCACCCTGAAGAGATATAGCTTATATACCGATACTATTAGTGATTCGAGTTCACCTTCCTTACTTGGGTGGCAGGGTTTGCTCTCCTTTCTCCTGCCGCCCTTTTTTATGCCTCTTCTACACCTGCGTAAATCCATGACTAGCTATCGGTAATTTGAGAAAGATACATCAAAGGGTAGATCTTCCAGCCCCTTCACCAGGGTTTGAACTGCTTGCAAGGCATCCTTGTCTTTACCGGATACACGCAGCTGATCTCCCTGAATCTGTGAGTTCACCTTGATCCCAGAATCTTTGATTATTTTCACAAGCTTTTTGGCTTCTTCTGTTGGAATTCCTTGCTTGATTGTGACTACCTGGCGAACAGTGCCTCCAGATGCGCCTTCAATCTTGCCATATTCAAGCGACTTCAGTGAGATATCTCTTTTTGCAAACTTGCCGCGTACAATATCCAAAACTGTATTGAGATGGTACTCATCATCCGAGACGATCTTCAATTCGCTTCCTTCAAGCTCAAATTTCGTTTTGGTTCCACGGAAATCGTAACGGCCTGCCAGTTCCTTCTCCGCTTGATCGACCGCATTTTTCACTATTGTAATATCTACTGTTGATACAATATCGTATGAATATTCTGTTGCCATCAGACCTTCTCTCCCAGTTGTTGTCTGCAGCGCTGCAGAAGCTCATCTACAGAGCTTTTAAGTGATGTTAGAGCATCCTGAATCTGCCGTATTTCAGGCTGGGACAGCCTACCAATATTTATGCCCGAAATAGAAGGTATAAAATCTCGAATATGTTTGGCATTAGGAGTTATGCTAAGTGGTGCCTCAGCGATTTCAATACTATCTAAAAAGGCACCTGCTGGATCATCCTGATCGCCAAAGAAACGAGATAGATGATCTGCAGCAGAATTGAATATCTCCTCAGATCGATCTGGCTGTTTTTTTAATGCCCGTACGAGATTTCCTGTATCTTCACTGGACAGTTTCTGGTTTTTGATACGGTCTGCCACAGCAGATTGCAGCTCAGGAGTCTCATTCAACTGTTTTAAAAAACGAGCATGCTTTTCTGTTATTTGTCCGTCGGCAGGGCGGTTTGGACTTGAGACCACCAATTCGCCGATATTATCAGGCAGAGCGAGAAGATCAAGTAAATAGCTAATTGTTCGTTCCGACAGGCCGAGTCTACGCGATACTTCGCGATTTGTTAAGCTGAGTGATTTCTTCACATACGAGATTGCTCGAGCTTTTTCAAGAGGCTGGAGATCTTCTCGCTGCAGATTTTCGATGAGCTGTTCGGTCAGAACTTCATCGTTAGCCAGGTGTTTTATGATGCAGGGGATCGTTTGCAGCTTGGCCATACCAGCTGATCGCCAGCGTCTTTCGCCAGAAATTAGCCTGAACTGGCCACTATCGTCCAGTCTGGTAACAGTTATTGGATTGAGTAGCCCATGCTGTTTGATGCTGTCGGCCAGACCTCTTAGCGTCTCCTCACTATTTGATTTTCTTGGCTGATTTGGGTCGATGGATATACTATCCAGAGGAATATCTACTACTTCCACAGGGGAACCGCCTCCTGATGCATCTCATTTGTAGAGAAGCACTTTTGATTTTAGTAATCGTAAGTCATTTTGATTATGCAGAATTATAGCAGAGCTTAGCCTCGAAGTCAACTTTGTATACATTTCTCGTTATAGTCGAATCGATCATGACTGCGCATTATAGACTTAATTACTGTTTAATATACAAATTCTAGAAACAATTTCAGAAAACTCCTATTTTTACTGGCATTTATGCTTGACTCTATTGGAAACAAGTTGTATACTTGCAAAGTATCATGTTGGTATTTCCTTGCTATCCATTTTTTGTGGGAGAAATACATGGTGATCATGAATATTCAATCTTCTGCATTTATTTTGCTAGCGACAACTAGTTTGTATCGCCGTAGCAAGAAATCTGTGACCCATCCCGTCAATTTAATGACTCCTTTATTCAGTCGTCATAATATCTTTTTGACATGGGTATCTCTATGATCAAAAGAGTGCTAATAGTAGATGATGATGCCTGGGTATGCGATGTTATTGCAAGAATATTAGTGAAAAACAAATATTTCGTCTCCACTTCGCCAAGTGCAGAACATGCTCTGGAGCTCCTTAGTATATCCACCTACGACCTAATAATTTCAGATATGATGCTGACCGGTATCAGCGGTCTCGAATTGACCTCACGCATTGTGAAAGAGTATCCTCATATTCCTGTCATATTAATTACTGCCCATAGTGATACCGAAATAATGCGGTGTGCACTAGGCGAAGGAGCCAGTGATTTTATTCCTAAGCCGTTTAATATAGAAGCCATACCCATGTTGGTCGAAAGAAATCTAGAAAGACATTCGCTCGCGCAGAAAAAGCAGATCAAGATTGACGAAGACCTCATGTTCTCTACAGTATATGCTCTGGCAGGGGCAATAGATGCAAAAGAACCTTTCACTGCAGAACATTCAAGAAGAGTAACATCGCTTAGTCTGAGTCTGGCTGATGCTATGGATATTCCATCCACCGAGAAAAGGTGTTTAGAACTCGCTGCACAGGTTCATGATGTAGGGAAAATTGGTGTTCCCGATTTTATTTTGAATAAACCTAGCAAGTTAAATGATGAGGAGTGGAACGTGATGCTTCTGCACCCTGTTCGGGGCTCTGAAATTGTTGGCCGGGTAAAACAGTTATCCTATGTTGCGGATGTAGTGCGGCATCATCATGAGCGTATTGATGGGTCAGGCTATCCGGATGGGCTCCGAGCGGAAGAGATACCGCTTTTATCAAGAATGATCTCTGTGGCGGATGCGTTTGAAGTGATGACATCAAACAGAGTATACAGGGAAAACTGCACACAAGATGAGGCGTTTCAAGAACTCCGCCTCGGTGCGGGTTCTCAGTTCGATTCGGAAATAGTTGAGACATTTATACGTATAAATTCTGAAGAACCTGCTGCGTTTGCCTGAAATAATTAGCTATAAATTCTGAATCCCTCATCAGCTGTTATATGATGAGGGATTTAGAATACGAGATCTGCAATGAGGAGGTAAATTACTTACCATGAACTGGAATATGGCTGTCGATTTCCATTCTTAATTCATCCATGCTATTTAGCTCCACAGGAGCAGAGGTTTGCTGGCTAGCCTGGAATTGTGAATAGCAGCGTTGAATATAGACATCCATTCTTTCTCGAAATTGACTCTCATCAAAATTGTGAGCGTGTTCCGATATCTCCATTCGGTCAAAATCGAAGGATTCAAACTGAACTATCGCTTCTGCTAAACTTTCAGCGGTCTGCGCGTAGAAAAAGTTTCCGGTTTTGCCCGCAACCACAGTCTCCTTAACACCGCCTTTTCCATATGCAATGACTGGAGTTCCAGCAGCTTGTGCTTCCAAAGGCAGTATTCCAAAGTCTTCTTCACCTGGAAATAACAGAGCGCGGGCATTGCTGAGATATTTTGCTACTGTTTCATCGGATTGCCATCCCAAAAATTTGACGGAAGGCCCCGCCTTTTCCATTAATTTTTGTTCTGATCTGCCCGTACCTATCACCAAAAGCTTACGGTTCAATTTGGTGCAGGCTTCAACTGCGAGATCAATTCGTTTGTATGGTACGAGTCTGGAAACCACTATATAGTAATCATCAATATTCTGGCTGACTCGAAATCGTTCAGTTTCCACAGGTGGGAATATTACTGCAGATTCACGGCGATAGTGTTTCCGAATTCGTTGTCTCACCGTTTCAGAAATTGCTATAAAGAAGTCGACATTGTTAGTTGTTTGCACATCCCACAATCGGAAGTAGTGCAGTAGCAGACGAATGCCCCACTTCATCATTCTGCTATGGTCATTACGCATACTTATGTGGTACATGTCCCATGCAAAACGCATCGGGGTATAGCAGTAGCATATGTGGCAAGTTTCGCTTCTAGTCAAAATACTCTTAGCGCCTACATAGCTGGAAGAGATGACCACATCAAAATCTGCAAGGTCGAAGTCCTGGAATGCGAGCATATATAAAGGCAGAAGTTTGTCGCTGCGGCGCTTTATAAATTTCGGAAGTTTCTGCATGTAGGACGTGCGGATATCCATCTCTTTGAATGCAGGAGAAAGATTATCATAATCCACAAAACTGGTGAATATGGGAGCATCCGGATAGAGATCATGCAGAGCAAGAATGACTTTCTCTGCCCCGCCCACAACATCCAATCTTTCATGCACAATTGCAACTCTCATAAGATTCTCTTTCTTCCGGCTTCCTGACAGCATTATGGCAATGTTAAGCATTTTTATGCTTTCACAATACCCCGGATCTTCTGGAGCTAACGTCTATTACGACTTTCCATACTTTCCGACTATCTGCATCATCCATGCGCTCTCGAGAAATCTGCTGCGATCTTATGACGAGCTGTCGCTTTGTTCCACTGTTCGCGTACAGCGGCAGGAGATGTACCACCACGAGAAGTCCTGGCTCCAACACTGTACTCCACTCGCACGACCGAAAGAACTTCCTGTGGATTCTCGGCAAGATACTGTGAGAGCCCAGGAAGACTTTCTTGAGAAAGATCTTCCAGACTGATGCCTGCCACTTCGCAGTGACGTACAACTTTTCCAACAATCTCGTGTGCTTCTCGAAATGGAAGCCCTTTTCGCACTAACAAGTCAGCCAGATCGGTGGCTGTTGAGAAATCTCCACTCGCCGCTTCTCTCATACGCTTTCTGTTAAACTTTGCCGTATACAATGTTTTCTGAAGAGCGGGTATCACCATATAAAGAGTATCTATCGCATCAAAAATGGGCTCTTTATCTTCCTGCATATCTTTATTATATGCTAGGGGAAGACCCTTCATTAGTACAAGAAGGGTGGTTAGGGCTCCATAGACTCTTCCCGTTTTACCACGTACGAGTTCGGCAACATCTGGATTCTTCTTTTGCGGCATGATACTGCTCCCAGTAGTCACAGTGTCATCTAATTCGACGTATCTGAACTCTGGACTGTTCCATAGTATAATCTCTTCAGCAAACCTGGACAGATGCATCATGATGATGCTGCATGCCGATAAAAACTCTATGGCAAAGTCTCGATCTCCCACGGCGTCGAGGCTGTTTTCCAGGATATCGCTAAATTTTAACGAACATGCCACCATGGCTCTATCTATAGGAAAGCCTGTTCCAGCCAGGGCGCAAGCGCCAAGGGGAAGCCTGTTCACGCGGAAATGTGTGTCGACAAGCCTTTCTCTGTCCCTATCGATCATCCAGAAATAGGCTAATAAATGATGCGCCAACACTATCGGTTGTGCATGCTGCAAATGCGTGAAACCTGGTAATATGGTTTCCATCTCACGGTTAGCTATATCGAGCAGGGTACTCTGAAGCGCTGAAAGCTCTGAATCAATGGTTTTTATAGCA
Source organism: Chthonomonadaceae bacterium (assembly GCA_025352825.1). GTDB lineage: Bacteria > Armatimonadota > Chthonomonadetes > Chthonomonadales > Chthonomonadaceae > JANXSG01. The sequence goes on from JANXSG010000108.1 coordinate 15,662, forward strand.
GACCGTAGATACAGCCGGATGTCCGTAGCTATCTGATCGTTGCGACTTCGAGCGGTATGTAGTTTCCCGGCGACAGTGCCGATCCGCTCACGCAGAAGCCCTTCGATAGCTGTGTGCACATCCTCCGCATCTTCTGGTAGCAGGCAAGCCCCAGAGCGTATATCTATTTCCAGTTTTTTCAGGCCACCTGTGATCGCTTTAGCATCTGCTGCCGAGATAATTCCGACTGCTCCCAACATCTGCGCATGGGCAATACTTCCTTCAATATCTTCCGCCCATAATCTGGAATCAAAGGAAAGCGAGTTATTGAGCCGTTCGATAAGCACATCTGTATGCGCATCAAAACGGCTTCCCCAAAGTTTTTGCAACAGCCTACTCCCGATTATACCACGGTTGAATGAACCATTAACATACCATTCCCATTCCGTATAAAAAACTGGTATTTTCTAATAAAAAGCAAAATAGTAACGCATCAGTAAGGGGGAATTTCCGACATATAGATTACATTTTGCAGTAAATGTGAAATAAATATCTAGTGCATTCACCATCGTCTGGCGAATGGAAAGGCTATTTCATTTTCTGTTTTAATTGCCAGTACATACGAGACTGAAGCCCATGTATCTTGACCATTCCAATCGATTCTGCCTGGTCGAAGGTTTTGCTGTCAAAAGACGCCAGGTCTTCATTGTAGAGCGCATAAGGGCTGCTTCTCCCGATAACCACTGCGCTGCCTTTAGCAAGCCGCATATTTACCGAACCTGTGACACGAGTTTGGATAGAGTTTATAAAAGCTTCGAGGTCTTCCTTGAGAGGATCGAACCAGAGGCCTTTGTAAGCCAGCTCGCCCCACTCTCTATCCACCATCGACTTAAATTTAAGCTCTCCCTGGGTGCTTACCAACGCTTCTAATGCTTTATGCGCTGCGAGAAGCACCACGGCAGCTGGGCATTCGTAATTCTCCCGCACTTTTAGCCCCAACATGCGATCTTCCATCACATCGACTCGCCCCACTCCATTTTCACCGGCAATTTTATTCATTTGCAAAACAAGCTCAAGTGGGGAAAGTATCTTGTCATCAAGCGATACCGGCACCCCATTTTCAAATCCAATTTTCAATGTTTTTGGAGTGTCCGGGCAGTCTTTCAAGCCGCGAGTCCACTGGAAAATCTCCTCTGGCGGTGCATACCCGGGTTCTTCTAAATGTCCACCTTCAATACTTCTGCCCCACAGGTTTTCGTCAATACTCCAAATCTTATCTCTCGTTTGCGGGATTTCCACACCGTGAGCTTCGGCATAGTCGATCTCTTCAGTACGCGTCCACGGCTCTCTTGCACCATTCGGGAGCAGTCTGCCTTCTCGCATGGGGGCGATGATTTCGGCATCAGGCATAAGCGTGCGCATGATATACTCAATCCGAAACTGATCATTACCTTTGCCTGTACATCCATGTCCAAATGCATTCGCCCCAAGCTCTTTTGCTTTTTCAACAGCTTTTAAAGCGATAAGAGGCCGGGCAATGCTTGTAGAGATTGGGTATCCCTGATAATCACCGTTCGCTCGAACTGCAGGCCAACAGTACTTCTCAACAAATTCCGCTTTCGCATCAAGAGTGTAGTGCTCTGTATTCAAGCCGCGTGCCCGTACTTCTGCCTGGCGAATATCTTCGGCTGGCTGCCCAACATCGACTGTAACGGTGATGACATGATCGAAGCCGTACTCCTCTCGCATCAACGGAATGCAGACGGAGGTGTCTAGACCTCCAGAGTATACTAAAACTATGGTTTGCATTCAGGTTCCTTCTGTGGTGGTAGTATGATTAAAAACTTAATATCCCAACATCAATGAGATCAGAGCTTTTTGAGTATGGAGTCTGTTTTCCGCCTGATCCATTACAGTTTTGTAATGGATTTGCATCACCTCTGTACTAATCTCTTCACCCCGATGTGCTGGCAGGCAGTGCAGTACAATCGCATCTGATTTCGCTTTCATCATCAGTTCAGCATTGACCTGATAATTTTTGAATATCTCTGCACGATGCTCCGATTCGGACTCCTGCCCCATACTCGCCCATACATCCGTATAGACAGCATCCGCGTTTTGCACCGCTTCTGCAGGATCAGTAACGATTGCGACGGCTGCACCAGATTCATTATGGCCAATCTCCATGGCTGCACGAACATAATCGCTGTTGGGGAAATAGCCTTCAGGACAAGCTGCCGAAATGGATACTCCCATTTTAGCACATGCCAATAGCAGGGCGTGAAGCACGTTGTTTCCATCGCCTACGTATGCCAGCTTTAGCTGGTTAGGTGTAATGGGCTTATTCTCAAAAAGCGTCTGGAGATCAGCAAACGCCTGAATTGGATGCTCTCTATCACTTAACGCATTGATCACAGGGATAGATGCATTTTCTGCGAGTTCTTCAACAGTCTCGTGTCTAAAAACTCGGGCGGAGATGATATCAACCCATCTCGAAAGCGCTGCAGCTACATCTGCGGTTGATTCCCGGGTTCCAAGGCCTACATCGGAAGCTGCGAGGTTAATCGCATGACCACCGAGCTGAACCATCCCTGCCTCAAAACTTACGCGCGTGCGCAGTGAAGGTTTTTCAAACAGCATTCCGAGCGTGCGTGGATATTCCCATTGTTTCCCCGTAGTTCTGGATAAGTGTAGTTTTTTTAATTCAGACGATAATTCGAGAATTTGCTCTATCTGTATCTTAGTCACATCTAGCAGTGTGACTAGAGACTTACCTCTCCATGAATTAGTCAATTCCATGTTATTGCTATTTACCGAAGGCACCAGATACTCCGTTTCCTGTTTAAAATATAATAATTACGCCTATAATGTAATTTCAAAAGCTGGATATACCCGCATATTTCAGCCCTCACTTCCTTCCCCCTCTCCCAAAAACAGGAGAGGGGGAAGCTTAAAATCGTTGGTTTCCAGTCTGCCACTTCTTCGGATATGCGCTTATATTTAGCTCAAAAAATTTATATAATGTTGAAAAACCGATGCCTTAGTCACCCCTCTCCTGTTTTTGGGAGAGGGGCCGGGGGTGAGGGCATGAAGAGTTTTTCAGTTACTTTGGGGTTTTTGCATTTACCGCCAATGTGATGAACATACCGAGTAATCTATGCAATTCATTCCACCGGGAGGATTGAAATGTATAGCTTACTCGGTGATTTGCAGATGCAACCAAGCAGTTATCAAATGTTGAAATATCAAGATTTCAAAATCATAGTATTTTATCAAATATATTTTCGGTATATTGGAATTATATCTTATTCACTCGTAAGAGCCCTATAATTCTTTATGCACAGCATGTAATCCTGCAGAATAGTATCAGGTTCTGCTCCACATTTTCCACATAGAGCTTGTAGATTTTCGGCTAATCATACTTGTTTTTTGCAGAGGCGTATCGATCACATCTGAAACAAGAAGCTTCCTATCTTCTTCCAGAATAATATTTCTAAGAATTTCTGGAGTAAGGCCGGCTTCCCGCAATACGATACCGCCTAATCCTTCTTCTTCCATGATCAAACCGAGCATAATATGACGCGAGTCCAAATCTTTATGTCCGAGATCAAGCATCTGCTCTCCTGCTAAAGCCATCACATGCTGTGCTCTTGGAGTTAATTTCAGATTCTCTTCCGGATCATGATGACCTTTTGAACACTGTTTTTTGCAAGTCTCACTCAACTGTCGGCAATCGAAACCGTTCTCCCTGAGAATTTTTGTAGCGGAGTTTGTATGTTTCAGAAGCCCCAGAAGAAGATATTCCGTATGAACGAACCTATGGTTGTACTTGCCCGCGTATTCCTTCGCATCGAAAAGTAACTGTTTTACACCCTGGCTTTGTATTGGACGCATGGTCTTGCCTCGTCTAGATTGAAATTTCCGAACGGCTTGTATATCTGCAGACGAGTTTGCCGCCGGAACTACTGTGCCAGAACCATTTGAAATGCTTTTAGAAACTGGTCACAGTCCGCTGTTGTTATGTTAAGTGGTGGCAGAAGCCTTATTATGCTCTCACCAACCGCATTAGCTACCACGCCTGCATGAAGTAACTCCTGAACTAGCTGCCTTGCGTTATTTTTAGCAAGTTCGATACCGATCATTAGCCCATATCCGCGAATTTCGGTGATATGACCGGTATAATCCCGTTGAATTACCTGCAGATGTTCTTTCAGATAATTTCCGATTGTGATGGCATTTTCTAAAAGATGCTCCTCTTCGAGCACATCCAGAGTTGCCATCGCGGCTGCACACGCTAATGGCTGCCCGGCAAATGTGGACCCATGATCACCCGGTACCAATACGTTCGCTGCATCACCTCGAGCAAGGCATGCTCCCATTGGGAAACCATCTGCAATCCCTTTAGCCAGCGTGACGATATCACCGGTTATACCTGCACGCTGGCTTGCGAGAAATCTTCCTGTTCGCCCCATCCCGCACTGTACCTCATCCAAAATAAGCAGCACTTCTGCTTCAGTGCATAGTGCTTGAATACCCTGAAGGAATTCAGGGGATGCGGGCTTCACACCGCTCTCTCCCTGTATGGGCTCGATCATCACAGCGCACGTTTGTTCTGTGATAAGCTCGTCCAAAGCAGCAAGATCATTTAGCGGAGAGTATATGAAGCCGGGAACCAGGGGTTCGAACGGCGTTTGATATTTAGACTGCGCGGTAGCAGTTACTGTTCCCATAGTTCGACCATGAAATGAGCCTTGGAAGGTGATTATCTCAAAACAATCGAGTCCACGTTTCTTTTTGCCCCATTTTCTGGCAATTTTAAGGGCACATTCATTCGCTTCTGCACCCGAATTACAGAAAAAAACCTTGTCCATTCTAGCAAGAGCGTTCAGTCTGGCAGCGAGTCTCGCCTGCAGTGGGTTATGAAACAAATTGCTGACATGCATAAGTGTCTTCGCCTGGTTTGCGATGGCTTCGGCAACTTTGGGGTGGCAATGACCAACCTGAACCACAGAGATTCCACTCAGAAAATCGAGATACTCGTTTCCGTTGCTATCCCATAAACACGAACCTTCCCCACGAACGAAAACAATCGGCTGGCGGGCGTATGTTCCCATCACATTTTCGACGTCAAGTTTTTCAATCTGTTCAGAATTTAGTAAATTATCCATGTTTATTCTAGTCGTATCCTAATTATAATTGCTGATTGTGCTTCTATGCTCGAAGCATAGTTCCGATGCCCGAATCGGTAAATATTTCAATTAAAAGTGTATGCGGAATTCTGCCATCGATTAGATGTGCCCGTTCCACACCACCCTCTACAGCTTTGATGCATGCTTCTAGTTTGGGTATCATTCCACGGTCTGCCGCACCGGAAGCAATCAATTGAAGCGCTTGTTCCACGTTCATCTCTTTGATAATGCTTGACTTATCTGGATAGTCTGCATATAGACCTTCGACATCGGTAAGTACCACAAGTTTGCAAGCGCCTACTTTGGCAGCGATATGGCCTGCCGCGTGATCTGCGTTTACATTGTAGCTGTTTCCATCTTTGCCTATTGCGACTGAGGATATCACAGGAACATATCCCTCGGTACTTAGTAGATTCAAAATATCTGCGTTGATCTCATCTATCTCCCCAACAAACCCTAAATCCCCCAGGTCAGATTTCATTTTTGTGGCAACAATGAGGTTGGCATCCTTCCCGCTCAGACCCACCGCTTTTGCGCCTTGTTGATTCAAAAGGGCAACGATATTCTTGTTTGTTTTCCCGGTAAGTGCCATCTCCACGATTTCCATGGTGGTGGCATCGGTAACGCGGAACCCGCCCAGAAAAGAGGGTTCATGACCCATCTGCTTCATAAGCGCATTTATTTCTGGGCCACCGCCGTGCACTAGAATCGGGTGAATTCCGACATAGTGCAACAATGCAATATCCTGCATCACCTGCGATTTCAAAGACTCGTCTATCATGGCGTTTCCACCATACTTAACGACGATTGTCTTTCCATAGAATTTGCGCAAGTATGGAAGGGCTTCGATCAAAACTGCCGCTTGAGTCTCTGGATCTCTAATGCTCATGGAATATAGACCTTAGAATTTCTATAAAATGGTTTATGTGTGGTACTCTGCGTTTATCTTGATATAGTCGTAGCTATAATCGCATGTCCAGAAAGTGGCACTGTCTTCACCCATGTTCATATCGAGTGTGATTACAACCTCATTCTGAGTGAGGTAGTCGTGAGCAGCGTCTCTATTGAAGGATATACTGCCACCATTCTCACACACAAGATGATCTCCAATCGAGACTGATATTCTGTTCGGGTCGAGCGGAGCTCCGGATTTTCCTGCAGCCATCAGCACTCTCCCCCAGTTCGGGTCGTTGCCAAAGAGTGCCGTTTTAACCAGAGGCGATTCCGCGACAGATTTAGCTATCTGGTGTGCAGCCAACTTGGTAGCTGCATTCAGAACTCGAATCTCCACAAGTTTGGTGGCTCCTTCGCCATCACGGGCGATCTCCTTTGCAAGAGACACGCACAACCTTGTCAGCGCTTCCACAAAATCTTCGAATGCCGATCCCTGACGTGTTATTTCTGCATGTCCCATTCCAGAAGCCAGAAGCAGACACATGTCGTTTGTGCTAGTGTCTCCATCCACAGTAACCCTGTTAAACGAGGCATTTGCGGCACGAGATATCGCCTCCTGCAACAGAGGTGCAGGCAATCGTGCATCTGTCGTGATGAAGGCTAGCATGGTCGCCATATTCGGGGCGATCATCCCGGAGCCTTTGCACATCCCGCCAAACCGAATAGGGCCAACCCAGTTATCGGAATCTACTTCCACGGCCCGGAGTTTTGGATAGGTATCCGTGGTCATGATTGCCCGAGCAGATGCCATGTCTGAATTAGAGTCGCGCTCCAGCCTATCGACCACATTTATAATTCCCTCTTGAAGTCTATCCATAGGCAGCAAGTGGCCAATTATTCCTGTGGATGCTATCAGGACACTGTCCGGTGGAACATGGAGGCGTCTGCTCACCCACTCGGCAAGGTTTCTGTTATCTGCTTCTCCTTGATCTCCATTACAGGCGTTTGCATTTCCAGCATTAATTAGTACCGCTCGTGCCATGCCCCCTTTTACTACTCGGTTGGAATATTTCACACACGGCGCCTGTACACGATTAGTAGTGAAAACACCTGCTGCAACCGCTGCACTATCGCTTACAAAAAGGGTAAGATCATCACCTGCTGTTTTGAGACCGCATCGCACGGAGGCAATTACAAATCCTTCCGGGAAAGTAATACCCGCCTCGTTCTCTTCTTTCCAAACTTTTATCATTCGGTCTATCGCTCCATTCTATGGCCAGATACCGCCACAGTCTATCAATGCGGCAGTCTCATCAAAACCGAACATTAAATTCATATTTTGCACTGCCTGGCCAGCTGCGCCTTTTACCAGATTATCGATGGCGGATACCACAGTAATCCGCTGATTCCGGGTATCGAATGCCATTCCGATATGGCATCGGTTGCTGCCAAGCGTATGCTTAGTAGCTGGAAGCGAATCTGGCAGAATAGTGACAAATGGTTCTGTTTTGTAGAAATCAGCGTACTGTTCATATAGTTCACTCGGTGAGAAATTTCTCAAAGCATTTGCATAACAGGTTGCTAAAATTCCTCGCGACATCGGGATCAGATGTGGAGTAAATGTGATTACCGATTTAATTCCAGTAATTTCAGAAATTATCGACTCTATTTCTGGCGTGTGCCTATGTGTTCCGGCTATTTTATAAGCACTCACACTTTCATTTATCTCAGGATAATGGTAGTCCAGAGAGAATTTTGCTCGTCCAACTCCAGAAACACCTGATTTAGCGTCTATCACAACTGTTTTTGGGTCAATCATCTCTGCCTTGAGCAAAGGTGCCAGTGCTAAAATGGATGCGGTGGGATAGCATCCGGGATTACCCACCAGTCGGCTTTCTTTGATTTCCGATCTGTGTAGCTCAGGGAGGCCATAGACGGCAGTCTGATTCTCCAGTGGGCATGAATGTTGCATTTTATACCACTCAGGATATATCTCGATGTCACGGAAACGAAAATCTGCTGAGAGATCTACTACTTTACAACCGGCGGCTAACAGATCCGGCACGATTTTCATAGCTCTGCCATTTTCTTGAGCCAGAAAAACCATCTCACACGCTTTCAAAGCGGACATATTTCCAAGTGACTGGAATTGGAGATTGCTCATCCCATACAGTCCTGGAAAGGCTGCGTGCATAGGCTTTCCAGAATAAGTTTCAGAAATTGCAACCGTAAGATTAACGAAGGGATGCCTCAACAATATTCTTATTAGTTCCCCGCCGCCATATCCCGAAGCGCCTACAACTGCCACATTTAACATAGTACCGATCCTTAATTCAATTCCACTGATTTACTTTTTCATTCAGATTAAAAAAAACAAAAGGAGCCGTGGGGCATCTGGCTTGAGATAGTACCCACGGCTCTCTGAAAAAATTAAATACATGGCAATACGTACGTGGGCTATTTGTGATAATGCTCACGACGGGGGCGGAAACTATTATTCTGGAACGAATATTTAACTTGAAAGATCATCAAGTAGGTGTGTCCAACCAATAAGTAAGATATAGAAGGAACATAATACCTCCATTAAATGAAGATGTCAATGACTTTCTATTAAAAGAATGTAAAATACATTCAAAATAATTTTTTTTTGATCTGTAGCCGAAAACTGAATAGTGATATTGAACTATACTGCCGCCAACGCGTCTTAACTAATCTGGTATAATCCATAAGTCGTAATCACCCTATAAATACCTGGTTATCACTAGGTTAACAAAATTCGGTTTGAGTAAACAAAATAAATGACTCTTTATACAATATGCGTGCAACCTGTAAGTATTGCCTGCGTCTATTGATATTATTAATATAAGTGTTTATGATCCAGGCATTATATTTTTAACTGCTAACAATCGATTTTCTATCCTATTAAATGTATTTTCAGGAGACAACAGAATTGCTAAAACTTAGGCGAACCATGCTAGGTGCTCTCCTTATCGAAGAAAATCTTGTTACTCCAGAACAGCTCGATGTTGCGCTCGCCGAACAGAGAAGAAGTGATAGTGGCAAACGAATTGGAGAGACATTGGTCGCGCTCCGCTTTCTTTCGGAGCCCAATCTTCTGCGCGTGCTATCGCGTCAGTTAGACTGCCCAATCGTGGATCTTGTCCAGGAACCGCCTGATCCATCTGTACTTGATGTCGTTCCGAGCGAATTCGCCATGAAGCATCTGCTCATACCTCTGCACCGCAACGATGACACACTCGTGGTAGCAATGGCTGATCCACTCGATATTAATGCTATGGACGATCTGGAACTGCTGACAGGGATGGATATCGCCCCGATGCTCGCTCTGGGCAGCGATATCCGCCGAGTATGTGAGCAGTTCTATATGAAGAAGATGCTCCAGGATGTCAAAGAAGCAGAGCGAGCCATTGAAGACGAAGATAACCTTGATGTGGCTGATCTGCAGAAAATGGCGAAAGAAGAGCTTGTTATCCAAATGGTCAACCTGCTTATAAATCAGGCCATCCAGGACCGCGCATCCGACATCCATATCGAGCCGTTTGAGAAAGATCTGCGAGTTAGATATCGTGTAGATGGTGTACTTCACGAAGTGAATGCCCCGCCTAAACGTTTTCACCCTGCAGTGGTTAGCCGTATCAAAATTTTGGCTGACCTGAATATCGCTGAACGAAGATTGCCACAGGACGGCAGAATGCGACTTAGAAGCGGCGGGCGCCAGATCGATCTTCGTGTTTCCACCCTTCCAACGCTTTACGGGGAGGGCGTGGTCATGCGAATTCTGGATAAACAGACCGCCATGCTTGGCCTCACCGAGCTCGGGATGGATCCAGACATGTTCGTAAGCTATCGCAGGCTGATTCAGGAGCCACACGGAATTGTCCTGGTGACTGGCCCGACCGGCTCCGGTAAGACCACGACTCTCTATGCAAGCCTGAATGAGATCTACACGGTGGAAAAAAAGTTCGTGACAGTGGAGGATCCGGTCGAGTATCAGCTTAATGGTGTAAATCAGATAGCGGTAAATCCCCAAATTGGACTTACATTCGCAAATGGGTTGCGCAGTATTGTCCGGCAGGATCCCGATATCATCATGGTGGGTGAAATTCGTGATCATGAAACGGTCGAGATATCCATCCACGCCGCCCTCACCGGTCATCTTGTCTTTTCCACACTTCACACCAATGACGCTGCTGGAGCAGTAAGCCGCTTGCTGGATATGGGAGCAGAGCCTTATCTCGTTGCCTCGTCTCTCATAGGCACTGTGGCACAGCGGCTTGTTCGCCTCAACTGTGCCCACTGCCGTACACCTTATGAAGAGAAACCGGAAATTTTGCGGGAGATTGGAATCGATCCTGCACTTGTTAAAGACCGCCCGCTTATGAGAGGTAAAGGCTGCCCCGAGTGCCGAGGACTGGGCTTTAGGGGACGAGGCGGAATTTATGAACTCATCACGGTAGACGAGAACGTCCGTAGAATGATTATCGAACGTAAGGCAGCGAATACTGTTAAACAGTACGCCCAGGCAAGTCAGGGAATGGTGACGATGCTCCAGGATGGCCGGCGAAAAGCGCTTGAAGGCCACACCACCATCCAGGAAGTGATGCGCGTATGCCAGCGTGAGGATTTTGATGCCTGATTTCACCTACCAAGCGCTGGATAGATCCGGCAATACAATGGAAGGCACGATAGTGGCCCGTGATGACATGGATGCTGCCATAAAAGTGCGCGCACTAGGAGTCTATCCCACACGAATAGGCAGCGGAGGATTCTCCTCTTCTGCTCAAACTGCGAAACCATCAAAGAATGGAAAGCATGCTGCAAAGATTGGTAAGTCCCCTGAAACTGCAATTTCAAATGCGGGCGGAAAGAAGGTCTCTCGGCTTCACATTCTCATGTTCACCCGTGAAATGGCCGATCTTCTGGATGCTGGGCTGCCCATGGATCGCTGTTTTTCGGTACTTATCGACCAGACCGATGTACCACAACTTCAGGCAATGCTCATTATACTTCAGGGAGATATCCGTGCAGGCGAGCCGCTATCTGAAGCGTTGAAGAGGTATCCCAAAGAATTTCCCATGCTCTATGCTAACATGGTACACGCCGGCGAGGTATCCGGCCAGCTCGCCGCAGTTATGCTTCGGCTGGCGGAGTTTATGGAGAAAGAGCAGGTACGCCGCAGCCAGGTGATAGCCGCCCTCACCTACCCCATGGTGCTGGTGAGTGTCGCTATTCTTGCGATTGGATTTCTGCTGACATTTGTCATCCCCAAACTTTCCGGTGTGTTCAAAGAGATGGGAAGTGCTCTTCCCCTACAGACACGTCTGCTGCTGGCAACATCAGGTTTTCTTGTGGGTTACTGGTGGGCGATTATTGTCACAGTTGCCGGTCTTGCGTATGGATATAAGTTATGGTCATCCACGGCTCATGGCAGAAATACGATCGATAATTTCAGGCTGCGCGCTCCTATGATAGGAGTGCTTGCGAATAAAATCGTCTCAGCCAGACTGGTAAGGACCCTGGGTACGCTGCTGGGAGGCGGTGTGCCTATTCTGGACGCACTTGAGATATCCGCCACAGCGGTTGGTAACGTGGTTACCAGTGAGGCAGTGCTGACAGCGCGAAGTGGAGTGCGGCAAGGAGAAACACTGCACGAAGCCATGGAAAATACCGGGGCTTTTCTGCCGGTGGTGAAGCACATGACCGCTGTAGGCGAAGAGACAGGGCGATTGCCAGCCATGCTTATTCGAACTGCCGATACACTCGATTTCGAAGTTGACAACGCCATGCGGCGGCTGACCAGTCTGGTAGAACCACTTGTGGTACTACTCATGGGCGGCTTCGTTGGTTTTATCGTTCTGTCTATACTGCAGCCTATTTTCGAAGTCAATTCGATGATCAAATAGATTTCTAATCAAGGAGTTTACACTTTGAAACACAATATTTTAAGTACAGCAGGGTTAAGAAAAGCCTTCACGCTTATCGAGCTTCTGGTAGTAATGATTATTCTGGCGATTCTTGCTGCTGTGGTCATTCCAAGAGTGCTTAACCGCACAGAGGATGCCAAGGTGGGCGCGGCTATCACCCAGCTTAAGAACTTCGATACTGCGCTGGAGCTTTTTAAAGTAGACACTTCGAGCTATCCACCTTCTTTGGATGCTCTGATAGTAAACCCTGGAACTGGGAAGTGGAATGGCCCCTATTTCAAGAATGCCGATAAGATTCCTCTGGATCCGTGGGGGCATCCCTATATTTTTAAAGCCCCGGGTGATAACAATCGCGACTACGACATCTCTTCTGCCGGGCCGGACGGTCAGCCAGCCACTGCAGACGACATTCAGGGATGGAACATCCAAAAGCAGTGATTATCATGGTCAAATTTCGCCTGCGAGAAGCTTTCACTCTCATAGAGCTGCTGATGATAATCATCATTATTGCCATGGTAAGCGCTATTGTGGTGCCTTCTTATGCGAGATACTGGTCGAAAGCGAAATTTGAATCGTCCGTTCACCAAATCGAGGAGATGCTTTCGGAGGCGAAGGATAAGGCAGTCGAACTGGACACAACGACAACCGTCTCGTTCGACAAGCAGTCACAGACATTCACGGTGATGAGCATACTGCCTCCTGCGCAGAACGATCAGCCATCCAGCATGTCCGCTTCAGATCAGCAGTCTTCGTTGATGTCTCAGAAAAACATCCCTACCACCATAAGTCTGGGTGGCGATATAGGCGTGGTTCAGTTTCAGGCGGGTGGGGCATCTCCTTCTTCGAATTCAGGTGTAGCTACCACATCCAGCGCTCTCCATTTTCATGGGGATGGCTCTTCCGACGGCGCACGAATTGTTCTTGCAAGCAGTACCGGGAATAGTACAAATCTCACGATTTGGCCAGCGAACGGCCGACTGACGAGGGAAGAGTAGCGATGGATGCTAATACGCATATAAATCAAATAAACTTTTCCGTGCTCGGGCATCGTCGAAACCAAACAGGCTTTACGCTTGTAGAAATGATTGTTGCAACAATGCTGCTGATAATCGGAGTTGCGGCTGCCCAAACGGTGATTGCCTCGGCTACCCGAGCATCTGGAATTGCTGATAAGATCAATACAGCGACCCTCCTGCTTCAGAAAAGATGTACTGATCTTGAGCTAAATCCAGGAGGACTGTCTGGTGGCGAGGAAAGTGGTGATTTTGGGTCGGACTATCCAGGATTCAGATGGCGACAGAATGCAGAATCCACAAACTACGCAAATCTCTTTAAAGTGACGATATCCGTACTTTGGGGTGACGGAACAGCCGGATCTCAGCGAAGTATCACCACCTATCTGCGTGGAGATCAGGGTACGATCAACCAGAATATTCTAACTCCGCCCTCCACAACGAACTCAGCATCGAGTGGGAGCAGCTGAGATGAAACAAAAAGATAGCTCAATTCGATCAAAATCTGGATTCACTCTCATTGAAGCTCTAGTAGCTCTTGTTATTTTTGGAATCATTAGTGTGGTACTTTCTGCAGCACTCACAGGGTCGCTGGATGCACAGGCACATCTACAGCAGAGACAGGAACAGTCCAGTGAAGTGAGAGCAGTTTTTGGTAATCTGACACAGGATATTCACTCGGCAGTTGGGTCGCTAAATAACCCAGATTCTGTTTTTATTACAGGTGCATCGCAAAGCTCCTCCAGCAGCAGTACAGGAGCAGTCTCCAATTCCAGTTCGCTGCTTACTCTATCGACTATGACGCAAACTTTAATAAATCCCGATATTTCAATGGACGGAGCTAATTCAAACGGGCCTAATCCTATCACACAACCACAGTCGGCCAGCAGTTACGTACGTTACGATCTAAACAGTGGAACAGGCGCGCTTACTAGGTCGACAATTAATGTGCCCAATTTGCAGCAGCTTGCACAAGCCTCTCCCGGGCAAGAAACGACGTTAGCAGAGCATGTGGAGAGTCTTCAGCTTCAATTTTGGGATCCGAAAACGCAGCAGTGGACGAGTGGTTGGGACTATGAACAGTCTGTAGTGAGCCAGAGCATTCAAAGCGCGGCAGCCAGCAGTTCTTCGGCATCTGGCTCATCGTCAGCCAGCAGTTCGACCCCACCCACAGGAAATGTTGTGCTTCCTTCGGCAGTACAGGTTACTCTGGTGCTGAGAAATCGAAGCGGTGGTTCAGATACTTACACCACATCTATCCCTGTAGTAGGGGGACTGGCTCCGGCCCAGCCGCAAAATACGGCACCAGCTCCTTCGTCGAGTACAACTGGCTCATAGGAAAGATAGTACTTTTGAAAATGGCGAACCCTGTTCATCAATCGAATATTATCTGCTCAAAAAAAGCAGTGCACAAATTGCTCCGCCCGATACATTCTGGGCAGGCGCTTGTGCCTATCATTTTCATCATGCTCATCTTAACGACAGTGGCAATATCCTTCGCCACATCCGCCAAAAGAGAGCTGCGGGCATCCGCTAATTTTAGCTTGAAGACTCAGCGATTTTATGCTGCCAAGGGAGCTTTAACCTACGCTGCCGCTGCGCTGGCGCAAACAAGCAAAAATGGTGCGCTGTATGGTGTGGTCACGCCAGATTCTGATGTCGATGCTAATGGCTGGCTGTCTGTGGGTGATGCCTGGATCAAGATTGAAGCGACCGATACGGCATCAGGCATCAACTTAAACACGGTGGATGCTGCCACACTTTCAAAATTTCCGATTTTTCAGTCAAACCCTGATATACCGGCAGCGATAATAGACTGGCGAACGACGGGTGATACGGCCTCGCCAAATGGAGCCAAATCAGAATACTACCAGACATTATCACCTCCTTATAGCTCTAAAAATGCCCCGTACGATTCAGTGGATGAACTGCTGCTTGTAAAAGGGATTACCGCTTCAATGCTCACACATACGCTCTCTGGAGGCGAACCTTCGAATCTCAGTGATGGGTCAAATGGAAAAACGCCAACATCACAATCGAATCCAAGCTCAGCCTCAGGTGCTGGGGCTGCACCTTCGACAGATTTCTCTACAGTTTACAATTCCAGTTTAAGACCAGTTAGTGAGCTATTTAGCACGAGATCTATTGAAAGAAATCTAGCTGTAGATGGAACGCCGAGAGTAAATATTAACTCGGCAACATCCGATGATCTACAAAAAAAACTGGGGCTCACAGCGCAGGAGGCTACTCGTCTTATTAATTTCCGAAATGGTACAGGTCCGGGTAGTGGTGGTGGCGGCGGAGGAACTGGTGGCGGAGGAGGCAGTGCAGGTGGAGGTGTTGGCGGAGGAGGAGGAGCGGGGAGTGGTGGGAATGAGCTTGGTTCCTCCTCTGGCAATCCGGCCGGAATGAAACTCCAGGGTGGAGGTGTACTTGGGAGACCTGGAGGCTCACGCCCCGGCGGTTTAGGAGGCCAGAGTGGCCAGAGCAGTGGACAGCTGAGAGGACTCAGCCGTCAGGCTGGTGGAAGCTCTGCTGGAGGTGGCAGTGGATCAGGGTCTGGTGCCGGAGGCTCATCTGGTGCAGGTTTAGGAAGTGGTGGAGGCACTGGCTCAGGAAGCGGTTCCAGTGGTGGAACTGGATCATCAGGCGGTACAGCCAAAGCTCCCACTTTCAAGAGCATTGCAGATTTGCTGGAAGTCCCCGGCATGAATCGCACCGTACTCCAGTCCATTGCGGATAAAGTTGCCACAGATGATAAACCCTATAGGGAAGGCGTTATTAATATCAATACCGCTCCCCGAGAAGTGCTGGCTACCATCGCTGGAATGAATATAGATATCTTAGCTGCAATCATGGGCTACAGGCAGAATGGACAGGCTTTCCAATCGTTAAATGATCTGTTCAAAATTAACTCTATGCAGCGTACTGATTTTGAAGCAGTTGCCGCAAAACTTACAGCTAAATCGAGCATCTATCAGGTGCATATTAAAGTGAGGATGAATGGCCAAGCTTCTATGAGTGGGTATTATGCATTGGTAGAGATTACGGATAATGGACCGCTTATTTTGCAATGGAGAGAGGTGCAGAGATCACCGGGATGGTCAAGCTGGGTGTCGCCGCCTAAACTACCGGCACCGTCCGGAAGTGCAAGTTCCTCTTAAAAGTGCGGGTAGAGTTGATGGATAAGTAGTTTCGAATCGTTTTGGAGGACAGATTGTCACTAAAATCCCCCGCAGGAAGTGCGGGAGTAAAAAATAGATGTGTTGCCCTCGATCTCGGTGCGGCTTCCGTGCGAGCCGTTGAGATAGAGTGGCTCTCTGCTGATAGGAATCCTGTAAGCGCCAGAATTGTGCGTAAAGGGGCAGCAGCACTTCCACGCGGATGCTGGGCTGATATCGATACCCATCGAGATGGCATGTCTTCCGCGATTCGTGAGGCTCTTGCCTCTGGTGGTATCTCTGCCGGCGCTGTGGTGGCGTGCATGCCACGCAGGCTGGTTACTCTGCGCTTTGTTAAAATGCCTAATGCCACTCCAGCACAGATGCGTGGTATGGTCACGTTTGAGGCACAACAGCATGTGCTCTTCCCGCTTGACGAAGTGATGCTCGATTACCATGTTTTGCCTGATCCTCTAGGGGCCGGAGAATTGAGAAAAGGAGAAGAGCTTCAGACAATTCTGCTGGCAGCCACCCGAAAATCCTTCATAGCTAATCTTCTTTCGGTGTTTGATAAAGCGGGACTGGAGCTGCAGCAACTCTCTATCTCCGCCCTAGCCCTTGCCGAGCATCTGAGGGACTCGCTGGAACCGGTAATAATTTTGGATGTGGAACCGGGTGAAATGGATGTGGCTGCAGTCGCGGACGGCAGGCTCATATTCACGCGATCCTCTTCGCTCGATCTGCATGATACTCCAACAGCCGGCGCAGAGAGGCGATTGGCAGAGGAAGTAGTCCGCTCCTTCACGGCGTACCAGAATGAGTTTAGAAACAGGCCGCTATCGCATGTATATCTGGCCGGAGCCAGCTTTGGCGGACTAGATCCCTCACAGGTTGAGAGTGCCCTCAGCAGAGTGCTCGATCTCCCCGTCACCAGATGGCACAGTAGGCTACTGCCACAAAATGAGGAAGATCTGCTGCCATACGCAACCGCAATCGGAATGGCGCTTCAGACCTCCCAGAATAGTATTGCACCCATAAATCTGGTACCGAGTGAGCGGATCGAACGGAAAGCAAATCTTCAAAAGACACAGCGAAAACAGTTTGCTCTTTTGGCGGTGGTGATACTATTCGTTGTTGGAGTTGTGTATCTTCAGAAGGCATTGAAAGAAGCATCCATAAGAGATAGAGACACCCGCACAGCGAATGATCAGTTGAAAACTGTTACCGATCTTCTTGCAGTGCGGCAGAAATCGCACGACACCATTTCTGCCTTCGAGAAAGAGCTGGAATTGGGGCTGAATCGCAAGCATCCTGCAATAGATGTGCTGGCCGCGTTAAGCTCATCACTGCCTGGCTCTGTGGATATCTGGCTGACACAGTTCACTTTTGAAAGGGGTGGTCAGCTCACTCTGCGCGGTGAGACTAAAAAGGCATCCTCTGCTACCGATATGGTATTGGCACTGCAGGCCTCTGGCGCATTCAGCGAAGCGCGATTGAGTTATCTAGGTGATGCGCAGGATGTTCCTGCATTAGGGAGCTCATCTACACCAAAAGCAGCAGGTTCAGGTAGGACTACACCTGTTACTAGGGCAGCCGTACCCCCTCTGCCAGGTTTTAATACTAATAATGCTTCGCCGCCAACCTCGCCGTCTGCTGCTCCTGGAGCTAAGCCCGGATCAGCTCCCGGAGCCATACCTTCCATGGCGCCCGGAGGAGGTTTGCCTGGTGCAGGCGGTTTTCCCGGAGGCAGTTTTCCGGGGGCTAGCATGGATGGAGGAGGTTTTCCAGGCGGATTCACGCCTCCGCCACCACCACCGCCCGGAAATCCTCAAATTCAACCGAAGATTAGATATATTCCAAAATCTCCTAGCCCGATTAAAGCAGCTAAGAAAACAGCAAAAAGGGAGGGCACGGGTTCTGATTCTACCGAGGTGCTCACAAGTTTTGTAATTACTTGCAGAATAAATCCCAATGCAGTGACCTTGCTTCCGCCGAAAGGCCTCAAAGTTAAACCTTTCGAAACTAAGAAAAAAGTTGATAAGAAAGCTCCCTTTCCTGCTGCAAGCTCTGATGCGGGCAGCACAATAGAAGAGGATTAATGATGTTGAAAACGAAGCGTGAGCGTAATCTTGTAATTATTGCGACGATTTTTGGGGTCACAATTCTCTTATGGAGTTTTATGAATCCTCCCGGCAAAAGCGCACCTAAAGTTGCCATAATCTCCTTAGAAGAGGCAAACGCAAAGAAGAAGACAGCTCTGAAGTCGCTTGCAAGTATTTCACAGGATCAGGATAAGCTGACACCGAAAATCACTGCAATGGCTTACGATCTTCCTCCGGATCAACTTGAGCCGCGAATTGTGCGTAATATACAAGATATTGCTCTAAAAGCGAATGTTCATATCCGGGAGATAAAGCCCATCAAGGCAAGAAAACTCGCGGATGGAAACGGCTCCAAGGTATCGATGGAGGTTCGTTTTCGAGCCGCTTTTCAGCCTAATGTGATGAAGTTTCTCTACCTTGCAGAAGATCCCACAGGTAAATTAGTAGTCGATAAACTCAGCCTTATATCCGCCGATGCACGTTTTAGAACAGTCGAAGTATCGGCACAGATCGCAGTATTCACTCGCTCAACCGCGGTTTCGAGCGGCATATAACACAGGTTGCATTTAAAGGGAGAGGCAGGCAAATACAATGTCGGTAAAAAAATCTATAGAATTAACATCCCTACCCATGTTCGCACAGCCCGTGGGGGTGGAGCGCCCATTCCAAACTCTCACGCAGGAGAAGGGCAGCGGTTCGAGCATAATGCTTTTTACATTTCCAACACTGATTTGTGGAGCCCTGCTTATCCTTGCAAGGCCAAATGGAGCACAAACTCTTGGAAGCGGAGCCAAACCGACAAAGACTTTCAGCGCAAAATCTGAACTAAGCGCGCCAGTCGCCATGGAGCCGATATCTAGTCAAACGAGCTTAAAGCCTACAGTAGATCCTGCTGCTTCCGGCGTGAGTGCAGTAGATTCTAGCCGTCGCCCGCTTTCGTACTATACACAGGGAGTGCGTGACAATATGTTCAGCGCTCCTATGCCGCCGATTCCGCCTCCGCCTGCGCCGAGAGTGGTTAAGGCAGCGCCTTCGATTAAAGTTCCAGTTATGGAAGTGAACCCATTCGCAGACTGGTCTTACACGGGTACGATTAAAATGGGAATCGAGATGATGGCGCTCATAGAGAATTCTAAAACAAAAGAGGGTCAGTATGTGAAGCAAGGCGAATCTTTTATGAACGCGAAAGTCAGCTCTATAACCGAACAGATGGTCACGCTGAGTTCAGCAGGAAAACCAGTACTACTTGCGAAATCCGACATGATAACTACCACGCCTTTAGACAAGAGCGCATCCAACGCCCCGAGCCAGCCAGTGGGTGGCGCTCCAGGTATGCTCGGAATGCCAGCCATGCCACCCGGTGTCCAGGGTATGCCGTCCGCTGGTGATGTAAGACTCCCGAATGGCAACGTGATTCCGGCGGAACGAGCTGCGCGTCGTGCTCGAAGGATGAACCGTAATTTTAACGGCGGCGGTGTGGGAGGCGGCTTTGGAGGCAATGGTGGCGGATTCAGCGGAAATGGGGGCTAACTCTCTGTCTTTTATGTCCAACAATTGTATCTCGGCTGCGATATAATTACAAAGTAGTATCGCAGCCGCTCTAAATTTGAAAATTATTGAAGTATCGAGCTGATAGTAGAGTCGATCTGGAGGATAAGTCGTGCAACCAAGAGAAATTGAAATATTTGCTATGAGCAGGCATAAATCTCTGCTAGCCAAGACGATGTTAGCCATTGCCCCGTTGGGGTTGGCTGCCATCGCTCAGAGTGTCATGGCACAGGACGCGGTGCCAACAAATTCTGTTGCTGCCGCATCAAACGCAGCTCCTCCACCTGTTTCGATGAAGCCTAAAGCACCGAAAAACGATTCGAAACAAAAAGATAGATCTACACTCAGAGTAGTGCCGATGCAGAGAAGCAGGGGCAGTAATCTTGTTCCACCTGCCGGAGCAAAATTGTTTACTCCCGATGGAAGATTTGCCGCACCTCCTGTTGGATCCAATCTGCCCATTCCGCCAGAAATGCCCGTGAAGGCTACCACATTCTCGTTTGATTTTCATGGCTCAGACATATCAAATATACTAAAATTCTACTCACAGATGTCGGGACTCACGATCACTGCCGACAAAGATCTTACTGGCCCGGTCACGATCATATGTCCAAAGCAAGTGACCCTGGATGAATCGTTTAAAATACTCCAGTCTGTGCTGGCTGTGCGAGGTTTTACTGCGCTTCAGGATGGCGCGGTGATCTCGATTGTCTCTTTTAAGAAAGCAGTTGGATCCACTACTATTGTTATCCCGAATGGTACGGGCATATCCTCCACGCAAGGCGGAAAAAATGGGGTTGGCTCCGCTGTTACAATCGTTCCAAATGGAACCGGAGCCGAGCAGCTTGACCCTCGAAACCAGGTCATGACCATGGTTATTCCACTTGAAAATGTGGATGCAGAGACTCTGGCAAGAGAGCTTCTTCCGCTTATTAATGAGGGTGCGAGTCTAATTGGAAGCGGTGGGACTAATGCGCTAATACTGACAGACAGCTCCAGCAATGTCAAACGTTTTCTGACACTTGTGAACGCGCTCGATAAAAGTTCCAATTCAAACGAAATGAAAGTGTATCCGCTGAAGCATGCTGAGGCATCCGCAATAGCCGATATCATCAATAATATCTACAAACAGATCACGACACGTGGCAGAGGCTCTGGAGCTGGAAATGGTCTTCCCGGCGGTGGGGGCGGCCCTCCTGTAGGCTTTAATCCGGGCAACCCTGGCCAGCCACAGCAGGCTGCAGGCGGCCGCCCATCAGTGCTGGCAGTTCCGGATTCGCGCACGAACTCAGTGATAGTGATCGCGTCCGCAGATGCACAAGAGCGCGTTGCAACCACGATTATTGCGCGGCTGGATGACGATGAGAGTAACACACTCGAGACCAAAGTCAGAAAAATTATCTATTCCGATGCTGTCAGTATCGCCAATCTGGTAAATACAGTCCTGTCGAATCAACATGGTACGGCAGCTTCCTCCTCATCGAGCGGTTCGTCGTTTCAGAATAGAGCATTTGGCGGTTTCGGCGGATTTTTTGGAGGCGGTGGAGGGCAGTCAAATTCTTCAACTACCGATAGCTCTGATCCATTTGGAAAGGTTGCTGCCGATCCACGGACGAATTCACTGCTGATCACCGCGTCCGCGGATAAGATGGGCAAAATTGAGGAGCTAATTACTCAGCTAGATGTCAATGTGCCTGCCGAAACCTCCACGTTTGTAATCCCTCTGAAAAATGCGCAGGCGGCTGATGTGGCATATGCTCTTGGCCAGGCGTTCCAGACCAGCCAGATCGGAAGTAATAACAATATCTTTAATTTTGGCGGCGGAGGCAACAACAATAACAATAATGGCACCAATCGACAAGCAATTAGCCGTAGGCTGGGTAACTCCAGCAGCAGTACAAATGGGCGCTCGGCAAGGCGAAATGGTATCCCGCCTGGGCCGCCAAACGCCCCCGAAGGCTACTCTGGCTCGCAAGTGGGTGATGGCTCTAACCAATCAAACGGTGTGAGCGGAGTGATGACACCACAGGGCTTCGTCCCTTATGAGACAGCTGCTGAGATCGCCAACAACCAGGACAATACCAGGCAGTTTTTCGGTGGTGGAAGAGGTGGCTTTGGAGGATTTGGTAGCCAGTCCAATCAGTCCAACGCTCCCCAGTATGGGCGAGGCCGCAGTGGCACCTACTCTAATCTGCTTCAGCTTCAGAATAATGTGTATATTACCGCTTCACCCGGCGGCGACAGTATTATTGTAACCACTCCTCCTGCAAACTACAAAGCCGTGATGGATGTGGTAGAGGCACTCGATGTAGTTCAGCGCCAGGTTATGATCGAGGTCATAGTAGCAGAAGTTTCGCTGGATGCAGACAAGAAGATGGGACTATCCCTCAATGGGAACTTTGCCAAGCTCTTTGGAAAATCGAATACCGCTCAGACGCTGCTAACTAACCCAATTGCAGGCGCAACCACCACACTGGACCCTGCTGCGGCAGGCGGACAGTTTGTGATCAATAGCTCGAACTACAATGCACTGATCCAGGCTCTTGCTACAGACAGTAAAGTGAAGGTTATTTCGACTCCTAGGGTATTTACTTCGAATAGTCAGGCTGCCGAAATCGATATCACCACACAGATACCATATATTAATGGGCAGACAGCCAGCAGCTTCGTATCAACCAATGTGAGTAATAGCGTACAGTTCCTGAATGTTGGTTTTATTCTGAATGTTACGCCGAGAATCACTCGCGGGGGACAGGTTACAATAGATGTTCAGCAGGAAGCAAGTGATCTGCTGAGATACGATACACTCGGTACGGGAATCAGCGCTATCCGTGCCCCAGTCGTGAATGACCGATATGCAGACACGTCTGTCACGGCGCAGGATGGAGAGACGATAGTGATCGGTGGACTCATCAGAAACAGTAACTCGCTGAATACCACTAAAGTTCCGTTCATTTCTGAAATTCCATTGATAGGGCAGTTCTTCCGATCGAGAGAAGTAGTGCAGAACAAAGTAGAACTGATGATATTTCTCACTCCGCATGTGGTGGCAAATGCACAGGAAGCACGCGATATTGCCCGAAAATCGGCTGCCTTCATTTCCAAAGAGCTGCCCAATCTAGCCAAAGAACAGAGTAATCTAGATATCACGATGCCCCAGCCTCCATTGAAAGCGAATAGAGTAGACCGTTCAGATAGCATGCCCAAAGAAAACACTCCCAAACAGGAAGCCAACTAACGCTCACCCTCTTCCCCTCTCCCAAAAACAGGAGAGGGGGACACTCTCACCCCCGACATTCATAGGCGTTAATTATAGCTGTAGTATCTCAATTTCTATTATATTGAACCGTAGAGACACAAAGAGCGCATAGTAATACAAATGAGAGTCATATAAACGTGTCAACTTTTAAAGGAACACTTTGAAAATGATTTTCCGATGCGGTTTTTAACTAATTCTGGTTCTCTGCTGTTTATTTTGCAACTATTCAGTATAATCTGATTTTAGTCATTTAAGTGGACATTAATTTCGAAATAAGTACTAATACTCAATAAAAGCGAGGATAAAATAGCCGCAGAAAAGCACAAATTGCGCAAATAGTGTTACTGTATACATAATTACTTGCCAATTTATTGTGTTTAGAAATTCTAGGTAGTTATTTGTGCTTTTTGCGGATATTTTAATCCTGTCTTCGAGTTCATTCCGTCTACAACTTCAATGTTTCAAATGTGAAGTAAGTCTATATTCGACGTCGGCGAATCGCCATGCTGAATAGTTAGTTTATTTATTTTAAATTGGGTATTGGTTAAACTAACGCTTATGCGGACTGAGTAAGGCTAAAAAACTTTATACACTTGATTCAGTAGGTCCATTGTGTTACAATAGGCATGATTAATTTCTATTCGTAAATTCAAGGCGAGAAGCCCTTGGTAGTCAGGGAGTTCGAAATGCCCATCTGTGTCGGGATCGCCTTCAAACGAGTATCGAGATCTTACTGGTTTGATCCCGCTGGACTGGATTTGGAAGAGCAGGATCGCGTAGTCGTCGAGACAACACGCGGTGCCGAACTCGGGATTGTTAAAATCACCTCTCGCGAGATACCGGAATACGAGATTCAGGGTGCGCTGCAGAAAGTTCTGCGTATTGCAGAAGCCCGTGACATGATTCAGGAACGCCGCAATCGAGAGAAAGCGAAGCAGGCCCTGGACATCTGCTTGGAGCGTGTGAAACATTATGAACTGCCGATGAAGCTGCTGCAGTCCGAAAACAATTTCGAGGGCAGTCAGGTCACAGTCTACTTTTCCGCCGAGACTCGTGTCGACTTTCGCGACCTTGTGCGGGATGTTGCCTCGCAGCTCCACTGTAAATTACAGCTGCATCAAGTTGGCGCACGCGATCAGGCGAAGCTCATCGGCGGGGTAGGGCCGTGCGGACTCACGCTCTGCTGTTCCACATTTTTATCAGACTTCGCTCCGATTTCCATGAAGATGGCCAAAGATCAGAGTCTGTTTTTGAATCCGGTCAAGTTCTCAGGAGTGTGCGGCAAACTGATGTGCTGCCTCCGTTATGAACACGAGACCTATGTCGAAACCAAAAAAAAGCTGCCACAAATTGGCGAAATGGTGATGTCGCCCAAAGGTCAGGGGCGAGTGGTCGATCTCAATATTTTGAAAGAGACAGCACTCGTACAGCTCGAAGAATCGATGGTCGAATTGGAGTTTCCAGCGATTGAACTGCGCGTCGAGAAGACATCAAAATGTACCGACTGCCGTGGCTGCAGCGTCACTCAGCTAGCCGAAGACGAGGATGAAGCGGTTCGCCCGAATGCAGAAACGCGTGCGGGCGCTCTTGAAGTGGCTGCTGGACGTATGCAGCAGGCAGTTGAAGAGGAAGATTAAGCATGCCCATTTACGAATTTCATTGTAAAGAGTGCCGTTCGGAGTTTAAAACTCTGCGTTCGGCTGAGAAGCTGCCAGATACAATCTGTCCGAATTGTGGTACAGATCGAGTTGCACGTCTTCTTTCGGTGACTGCGCGTTCACAGCCTTCCAATGAGACCTGCGCCATGCCGCCTGCAGGTGGCTGTGCGAGGCCAGGCGGTTGTGGATGCCGCTCCACGATGATGCAGTAAGCTATTTGAACGACTGGTCGGAGGTGACATTTGTCTAATTCTGAAGATTATAATCCGGATATAGAGTTCGCAGGTAGTACTGGCTTGGGATACGATTCCGAGAATGAGCCGGTGCTTGTATATGAAGCATCCAACACGGAAGAGTTTGAGGTGGTGCGCGCCTCGCTGGAAGCTGCCGGTATTCCGGCCTTCCTCAAAAGCCAGACAGTCAACCCTGTTTTCGGGGCAATTGATGAGTTTGTGGATACACTATGGCACAATGGAATCTACGTTTCGCCTGCAAACGTCGAAGCTGCTCAGACACTCATAAACGCTCCGGCGCTCTCGGATGAAGAGCTTATTGCTCTGGAAGAGGGGGATCCCACTACGCTAGCAGAAGCCGAGGAACGAGTAAAGCACGCATGACGGTGGGAACAGAGAAAAAGTACTACATCACCACTCCTATATACTATGTGAACGGTCTGCCGCATGTTGGGTCCGCCCTGACCACCATCTCCTGCGATGTGCTCGCGCGATATCAGCGGCTGCTGGGGAACGATGCCTACTTCCTGACTGGTACAGATGAGAATGCTCCGAAGGTTCAGGAAGCAGCCGCGAAAGCCGGCGTGCCTGTGCTGGATTTCGTGAACCGACTCGCGGAGGCCTTCGAAGACTGCTGGAAAAAACTGCATATCGAACCGAACGATTTCATCCGTACCACCGAGCCTCGGCACCTAAAAGTCGTACAGGAGTTCGTAACAAGGCTAAAAGATGCCGGCTATGTGTACCTCGATACTTACGAGGGCTGGTACAGTGTGAGCGACGAGACATTTTTTCGCGACAGCGAAGTGAAAGAAGGCATCGCGATCGAGACTGGAAAGCCAGTGGTTCGTGTGCAGGAAGAGAACTACTTCTTCAAACTCTCCGCATTTGGAGACCGGCTTTTGGAGCATATTGAGGCGAATCCTGAGTTTTTGCAGCCGGAGTTCCGAAAAAATGAGGTGATCGGATTCATCCGTGAAGGCCTGCGAGATATGAGTATCACACGAGCCAACAAAGGGTGGGGAATTCCTGTTCCTGGCGATGGAAGCAAGGTCATCTACGTCTGGTTCGATGCACTTATCAACTATCTTGCAGTCACTGGCTGGCCGGACGATCCGAATTGGGAATCACGCTGGCCAGCCGACCTGCATTTTATGGGCAAAGAGATATTCGTCCGCTTTCATGCGACTCTCTGGCCAGCGATGCTGATGGCGCTCAATCTTCCACTTCCAAAACAGGTCTATGCGCATGGCTGGTGGACTGTCCAGGGAGCCAAAGGCGGTAAAACCGGAGCCAGCCTTCCTCATCCAACTAGACTGACTCAGCTAATATCAGACCGTTCTGGCGCGGATTTCGATCTGGCTGCCGACGCTCAGCGATACCTACTCTGCCGCGAAATGAATTTCGGACTGGACACCGAATACAGCGTGGAGAACTGCCTGCGCCGATACAACACAGACCTTGCGAACGATCTCGGCAACTTATTGAATAGAACCATCAATATGCTGGCAAAGTTCTGTGATGGAGTAGTTCCAAAAGCCGATCGTCACGACACAGAAATTGTGGCGCTTGCAGAACAGGTACGTACTGAATTCCAGAAGTCGATGAAAGAGTTTCGGCTGAATACGGCGCTGGAAACGGCCTGGAAACTTGTGGGGCGTATGAATAAGTATATCGACGAGCGAGCTCCCTGGGCTCAGGCTAAGGTTGCGGCGTCCGGAGATGCAACGGCGGCGAATGAGTTGGCAGTCACCCTTTACACTTCTCTCGAATCGGCACGTGTCGTGGGAGTGCTGGTGAGTCCGTTTATGCCAGTTGCATCCGAAGCGGTACTCAAACAGCTCGGAATTTCGACATCATCACAGACACTTCGGTGGAAGGATACAGAGTGGGGCGGCTTGATGCCCGGCTCGCGCACTGCCGACCCAATGCCGATCTTCCCACGCATTCAGGAGCTGAGTGTCGATGATGATGTTTTGTTTGCATTGGGCAGCGCGAATCCAGAACATGTGAGTACTGAAGATCAAAAAGAAGGGACATCCCCTGTGAGCGATATGACAAATAGTTCCACTTTACCGATTGGCAGTCCGATTCCACCGCCTGATTTAGAGGCGAAAGAGGAGATCGGCCTGATCGGTATTGAAGACTTCATGAAGGTTCATTTGCAGGTTGCAGAAATACTCGCTGCTGAGCCAGTGCCTAATGCTACCAAGCTTCTTCGCTTAATAGTGCAGGCGGGTGAGGACGATACGCGTACCATATTAGCGGGTATAGCGGAATACTACACCCCGGAAGAACTCGTGGGCCGGCAGGTAGTAGTGGTTGCAAACCTCCAGCCGCGTAAGATGCGCGGAATAGAGTCGCAGGGTATGCTTCTCGCTGCTGATCTGGACGGACGTGCAATTCTCTTGAAACCGGATCAAGTAGTGCCGGTCGGTTCCAGAGTGCGATAGTTTGAAAAGTTAACCTAATTTAGCCTCCCTCACAGGGAGGCTTTTGTGATTCGAAATGAAAAACTATGGAAAAACCAATTCCCCAACCTGATTTTTCAGAATCGTCCATTGGTCCGAAACGCCTCACCCTGGAAGCTATAATTCAGGAGAAGATATTCGAGGCTGAATCTCTGCATGAACCGCACTGGATGAAGGACAGTAAGCGATTTAGTTACCTCGACAAGGCGCCGGGCAGCGAAATCAGCACTCTGTGGATATACGATATCGAGACAGGGATCCGTACGGCGCTGATTAATATCAAAGATATGGATATCAAGCCGGAATCTAGCGCGCCAGTTAAGGGCGTAGCACTTACAGAAGATTCCGATGAGGAAGCGGAATCTGACAACAACAGTACAAGCGCTTCCCTTAAAATTATTGGATATCAATGGTCGCCGGATGAGTCGCAGATTCTCTTCGCGCGGCTCCCGCATCGACGATCCTCGACACCTGATAGAGCGCTTTATATCTATACGCTGGCAACAAGAAAACTAAAACAGATAACGGCGAGAGCAGGTTCCTACACGAATGCAAAATGGTCGCCCGACGGCAAAATGATAGGGTATGTCCACAACGACGATCTCACTGTGTATAGCCCGCAGTCCGGAACTGAAATCCGATTAACTAGCACTTCAAGTGCGTCGATTTATAATGGCAGATTTGGATGGGTCTACGAAGAAGAGCTGGATATAGTGGATGGATGGGCTTTCTCTCCGGACAGCAGGCAGATAGTGTATTTTCAGGTGGATGAATCGAAAGTACCTGTGGTATTTCTTACTAATTATGACGATATTTACATGAAGCCGATCGAGATGAGATATCCCAAATCAGGCGATCCCAATCCAATTATAAAGATCGGTGTTATTGATCTGGATGCTGCAATCAAAATTCGTCAGTCTCCCGGATCGAGTAAAGGTAAAGCTGCGTATCCAGCCACCCGATGGGTCGATCTCGGTGAAGATACCGATATCTACATTCCTCGCATGCACTGGACACCAAAAGGTGTATTGTTAGTACAGCGGATGAACCGACTCCAAAATCAAATTGATCTGCTGCAAGTCGATCTGCACACCTTCAAAACCAGGGTTGTGCTTGCGGAGAAAAATGAACGCTGGGTGGAGGTGGTGAATCCGGCGTTCGTTCCGGAAAGCAATCAATTTCTTTGGCTGTCGGATAGAGACGGCTATACCCATCTCTATCTGTATGACGTGCAGCAGGGGATGCTTCGACAGCTCACCAAAGGTGAATGGGATGTCGAACGCGTGGAATCGGTGGATGCTCAGCATCGAGTCGCTTTCTTCATGGCAGCCCGCCCTAATCCGCTTGAGCGTCAGCTATTCAGCGTTCTGCTGGATGGCGGAGGAACGGTACAATCAGTTAGTTTGGAACCTGGCACTCACAAAGCGTTGTTTTCTCAAGACTGTCAGCACTATTTGGGCACTCACTCTAGCAGGGCGTCTGCTCCTAAAGTACGCCTTCATCGTGCAAGTGGACGCGCTATAACGGAAATACATAGCAATCCGATGCCAAAACTGGAGGGGCATACTCTAGGAGATTGGGAATTCCAAACCTTTAGCGCCAAAGATGGAACCTTGATTCAGGCTGCCATTCTTAAACCGGCAGATTTTGATCCTAAAAAACGTTACCCTGTGCTCATGTACACCTACGGTGGCCCGGGCTCACAGGTAGTGTTGGATACCTACGGTAACGGAAGCGGACTGGAGCACTATCTCGCACAAAAAGGAATCCTGTTCGTGATGGTGGATGGCAGAGGTTCTGGATTTCGTGGTCGGGACTTCAAAAAGTGCACCTATCTGAATCTCGGTGAGCTGGAAGTAAACGACCAGATCGATGGTGCGAAATGGCTGGGTACTCTGACATATGTCGATTCAAAACGTATCGGTATCTGGGGCTGGAGTTACGGCGGATATATGGCTGCTCTCTGCATACTTCGGGGAGCAAAAGTATTTAAATCGGCAGCATCCGTGGCTCCGGTGACACACTGGGAACTCTACGATACCATTTTTACCGAGCGCTACATGCGAACTCCAAAAGTAAATACTAAAGGCTATAAAGCCTCTTCCCCACTCACTCATGTGACAAAGCTTCGTGGCGATTTTTTACTGGCGCACGGCATGGCCGATGATAATGTGCATTTCCAGAACAGTGCCCGATTAGCGGCCAGCTTACAAAAAGAAGATCGCACATTTCACTTGATGGCCTATCCGGGTAAGCATCACAGTATGGAAGGCGTATCCAGCCATATAAATCGCCTGATCACAGACTTTTTTGAGGAAACTCTTCTCAAAGCATAGTCCGTTCAATCTTCACAACTTTCAAATACCAACCATTTTCCTATAGTGTAATCTGCGCTCATCTGCGTAATCTGCGGATAACGTTTTATCTTTTTTCCTTCTAATTATCATGTTTTGAGGTCGATTTATGATTCTATTTATGCAGAGAATTATGCAATCATTTATGGTAATCTATGAATCGAAAGCTTTTGGAGGTTTCGGATATATGCCCAATGTACTGCAATCGAAAGTGCTGACAGTTCGCTTGCCACCTGAACTTTATGCTGCTGCCCAAGAGGTCGCTCGCCAGCGTGATCTCAGTCATAATTCACTCGTGCCGGAGAGTCTTATCGCTGCCATTCAAAGTTCTGAAGAACAGGCACGGTACAATGACTATATATTCAATTCTGGAATACTATTGTCGTTTTTTGTTATGGATTTTTACATATCGCCATCAATCTCAGACCGAGCTTTAGTCCGAAAAGGAGATATTGCAGCCATTTTCTAAGCTCCTTTTCAGGTGGATTTTAGCATAGAAAATAAACATATTCACCTTTCCCGTTTTTGGGGGTAAGCATACTCCTGTTCAGTACGCTAACTAACAACTTATCCCTATATTGCTCAAAGATACCTCATTTTCGAATGCGAAGAATCTTTTACAATATTCATCGCACGAAGCACAAGTTTTATTGGGTGGTCGGTGCACCCTTCCCATCTCACGATTCTTCTGAAATTTCTCGTTGTTCCATATCTCTTTGAAGGGTTGTTTCAGTACGTTCCCATAGGAGAAAGTTTCTTTGAAGGGGGAACAGCAGCCGAGAGTAATCTCTCCTTCATGTGTTATTCGTAGATCCTGGCCCCAGAAAAAATCACAGTCAAACTCCTTCTCAGCAGTCGTCCACGAAATATCCTCTGATGGGAACGACTTGCAGCGAACATTTAACTCTTCCATTCGTTTTGATACTGCATCGAGCTCTTGTCTGTAGTTTTTCGGAGTACGGTTATTCCGGAACCCCCAGTTGTAAGATGCGTAGGTGATACAATTGACAAAATCGACCCCGAACTCCGCAGCTTGCTCAACGAATGGCACCAGTTCCCCCTCATTCTCGTTCAGCATAACAAAGTTAATTCCGATCAAAGGCAGATCCAATTTGGAATGTTTTTTGATCTCTACCAGACGCTTGATATTCTCATGCACTACTTCCAGTTTCCCGCCTCGGCGTACTCGCTTATAAGTATCAGGGTACGCAGCATCAATGCTGATATTCAACTCGGTAAGGCCACAGTGGATAAGCTGTTCAGCTTTGTTTTCGTCTATGAGCATCCCATTGCTATAGATTCCGATCTTGCACCATGGACGCTCTTTGCGGGTATATTCCACCACTTCGAAAAACTGCTTGTGCATCGTCGGTTCGCCAAAGCCATTCAGTGAGAGATTCATCAGAAATGGGAACTGTGCAAGTATCTTCTTGTAGTCATCAAAACTCATATCACCGAGTGCGTAAGGCTTTAGCCCGAGTGAACGCAGACATTGTACACAAGCAAGGTTACATCGATTTGTCAGCTCAATTTCAGCGCTAGGCGGAGAGCTTTTCATTATGAGCGGGTGTTCTTTCAACTCTCTCTGATAGTGATTGTAGTTTTTTAATATTTCTGGATGCAGAATAACACCGAACGCGTGATTCTCTTTAAGTTTTTTATAATTATCGAATATTGAACTTAGCATGTCAGCATCACTCCAAACAACAAATTTCCCCTTGACTATTGTATTATCGTTCAATAATTCATGAAAGTTCATCCGCATTCCAGCGTATTTAAACTCGAAAGTCGATAAAAAAACCAACAAATCGGGATAATAAAGTCTAGCATACGGGTTCGGGCTGGGTATGCCGAGCTCTCCGATTTGTTATGTTACGGATGAGTTATCTCCTGCGGGCCTTGATGATGCATCCAGCCTCCAGGCCCGAATGCAGAATCGGTGTAGATATCATTGATATTTAGGAGCCAATCACCGAAAGTATATATACTGGGAATCGAGTATGCTGAATTCGGACTGCCAGCTCCCGTCTGATGGAAGTGAAAATCGTTTTGAGAGTAGTAGAATCCCAGCCATCGTTTTAGC
>JANXSG010000115.1 GCA_025352825.1 Chthonomonadaceae bacterium
CCCCGCCGAGGAAATACACTCGATCAAGCAGGAAATAAAGGCTATTCGCGGCTGGACGACGGCGATCCCACTTCCTTCTGGAAGAGCAACCCCTATCTCGATAAACACTTCACTGGGGTTGATAATACGCTGCATCCACAATGGATAGTAGTCGATTTCATAAAACCCAAACCTGTGAACGCCCTCCGAATCCTCTGGGGTACTCCGTACGCCACTCACTATCAGATCGAATATTGGGATGGTATTGATCCGATTCGAATTAATGAGAATCCGCCGGGTAAATGGCGCGTGTTTCCGCAAGGCAGCGTTTCACACCGAAAAGGAGGCACCGCTTTCATAAAGTTCCGAACTCAGCCCATTGCTTTGCGCTACCTGCGGATACTGCTAACCGAAGCCTCTGGCACTGCACCGGCAGGCTCCTCCGATGTGAGAGACGGATTAGGTTTTGCCATTCACGAACTCTATCTGGGTAAAGTGGATTCTAAAGGCAGATTTCAGGACGCTGTTAAACACAGTAAAAGTCGGGAAAATCAGACAGTCTTCTATACCTCTTCCACCGATCCCTGGCATAGAGTAAGTGACCTCAATCCGAACACGGAACAGCCAGGTTTCGATATGATCTTTAAAACTGGCCTAACAAATAACCTCCCGGTGATGATGCCAATCGCTTTAATCTACGATACTCCCGAAAACGCTGGAGCGCAGATACGATTTCTGAAAAGCCGTAGATATCCCATTCAACAGATTGAGATGGGTGAAGAGCCGGATGGCCAGTACATGACCCCCGAAGACTATGCGGCTCTATATACCCAATGTGCGGACGTGATACATCACATCGACCCAGCTCTTGAACTTGGTGGCCCGGGCTTTCAGACTGCGATCTATGGGTGGCACGCCTGGCCCGACGAACAGGCGAATGGCTCCTGGATGAATCGGTTTATGAGCTTTCTTCGGGACAGAAACCGACTCAATGATTTTCGCTTCTTTTCTTTTGAGTGGTACCCTTTCGACAATGCATGCGCTCCGACTGTGCCCCAACTCGCCATCGCCCCAAAGTTGCTTCGTGATGCCATGAGGATGCTCGCGAAAGATGGTGTGCCGCGTGACATCCCCTGGATTATCACGGAGTATGGATACTCTGCGTTTGCTGGGCAGGCAGAAGTCGAGCTCCCGGGCGCGATACTGAACGCTGAAATCGCAGCTCAGTTCCTGGCACTGGGAGGGCAGGTCTCGTACTTATACGGCTACGAACCCAACACGCTGATGAAGGAGCTTCCCGCGTGCGATAGTTGGGGCAATTTGATGCTATTTCTTTCGGATGACGACCGCAAAATCCGGTGCCCCATGCCTACTTATTATGGTGCAAAGTTGCTGACAGAAGAGTGGGTCCAGCCGGGCAGTGGTGAGCATCGTTTATACAGTACTGACTCCGACGTGCACAACGCATTAGGAGCGCCATACATTACAGCTTTCACGGTGCACCGCCCGGATGGTAAGTGGGCGATTCTGATTCTGAACAAGGATTCGAAGCGTTCGCATCCAGTACATATCCGATTTCTGAATACGCCAACGGGAGCAGTATCAGGATTTCAGGGACGACTGAATCAGGTGCAGTATTCGCCAATTCAATATGCCTGGAAAGCTCATGGCGAACACGGATATCCTAAGCGTAATCTGCCTCCTCGTAAAACCGAGCTAGTTGTCAAACCCAACACGATCTACACCCTCCCGCCGTGCTCCCTCACCGTTCTTAGAGGAGCTCGGGTGGAATAGGTACCCCTCCTCTACATACTTACCATCACCCTACATATACGACGAAGCTCAACTCGGGAATATACGTACTTCACGCCTATATGAAAAAGTCAAACGAAGGAAAGAGTACTCCAAAACATATTATAGATTTAGTAATGGAAAGGTGTAAGGCAGCAATCGAAATGGATGGAAAGTAATGGCCGGATAGTTGATTTTTCATGTAAGTTACCAATAACGATGTTGCGGGAGAAATAAAAATGAAAGACAATACAATAAAAGATCAGGGAGAATTTGTGCAGGGAAGCGGTAACATATTCGCTGATCTTGGCTTGGAAAATCCAGAAATGGAATTAGCAAAAGCTGAACTCGCTTATGCAATTCGTATTCGTATACGAGCGCTTGAACTTACTCAGAAACAGGCTGCAGGATTGCTCAAAACCGACCAGGCAAAAATTTCTGCGATTATGAGTGGAAAGATAAGCGGCTACTCCTACGACAGACTTATGCGTTACCTGAACAAACTCAATTTTGACGTGACTATAATCATAACCTCACCAAAATCAGATACTAAGGCAAGGATTCAGGTTGAGACAGCCTAAATTAGGACATATCATAGAACCAGATTAAGCTAAACGCAGCCCAAAACGAATGATGCCATTCCAAGTATCGCCGGGAGCTAGGGATATCAATCCTGTATCAATTCCTTGAGCCTCTAAATTGACAGCATCTGTGGTGCAGGTGTAGGGTTCTAAGGCAATCACTGGGCGGGTTTCCGGGGCGTAGAGCACCCACTCTCTAAAACCAGCATCGGCTTCCACATACATCTCCAATCCACTGACGGTATCGCGCAATCCACCTTCACTCCATCCGTCCGGCCTGTGTTCAACTCGCGTAAATACATGATCGAAAAATGTATCATTCAGCGGCGCAAAACTAGAAACATCGTATTTTGAATCCATCTCACTCAGCGGAACTACTCTGCCGGTAGGCATCAGTTTGTCTAGTTCCCACATCGCTTTTGCAGGCACATGCACCTCCGCGGTGGCTCGGGTTTCCATCGATATCTCGCTGTTTCCTTCCGGCATTCGCAGGCCAGGCCGCAGCGCGACAGGAAACCACGGGTGGATGCCAAGCCCCATGGGCAGGGCTGAACTGCCTGTGTTGAGCACCTCAGTTTTCATTTCCAGCACTCCCTCCCTTAATGCATAGGTGACAGTGATTTTGCATGGAAATGGATACTGCTCAAAAATCTGCGGATTCGAATCTAACTGAAGACTGCAGATGATATAGGCACCCGTCTCGTCGGACCAATCCTCTTCCACTGTCCAGGATTTATCATTGACCAGGCCATGAATTGCATGCCCAGCGCCCTTATCCCTCTCGGTAGAAAGAAGATGTTCCATACTGCACTGCTTGCCATCAAAGCTGTATAGCCCATCGCGCACGCGATTAGGGAAGGGAAATAGTATAGGCTGTCCGGCATGAGATGGGTTGTGCTGGAGATCCTCCACATTTACAGGAGGTACGAATATATCTACAACACCACACTCTGTTCCATCCTCTAAACGGCCGTCCGGCCCAGGCGTGGTTCTAAACTCAGTGCAGTTGTTACCGAATTCCGGATAGAGCAGCGCCTCTGCACGCCGGCTCTGATCCTGAAGGCGAAAGGCGATTGTATTCCCTATTTTTTCAGTTTGTATGGTATATCTCGACATCGTTGTGCTCACTCCTGGGATAGATACATTTTATAAAATACGAATTTAATCTTCTCCTAAGCCTCAGTTATTACCTTCTGAAACTGTGCTGAAACGCAAAAAGTGTAACCATCTCAGTTGTTTTGGTGTCATAGGAAGGAGATTGGCTGCATATGGAGTAACATATTATGTGCCTAATCTAAGGCAGCGCACAAAAGGCGCATTTTCCGAATAACAGGAGGTTATTATTATGAACAAATTTATGGCTCGCTCAAGTGCAGTGCTGGCACTGCTGACTCTTGGTACTACGATGGCGATGGCAGCACCCCCAAAGAAAGCAGTGGAATGCCCGGTTTGCCACATGGCTCTCAGTGCGAAGAAGACCAAAGATTCAACAGTCGCAGTAAAACTTACCCCAAAAGGTAAAACAATGTACTGTTGCGCCAAGTGCACCATGCCCGAGAGTGTGCTGGTCAAACCTAAAAAAGGCAAAATGTAGGATTTAGTATTACAATAAATTCTGCAGCGCTTTTATCAAAAAATCCCCGGAAACATGGA
>JANXSG010000123.1 GCA_025352825.1 Chthonomonadaceae bacterium
AAGGGCGTGCGCAGAGTATTCTTTCTGGCGAGAGAGTGGCACTGAACTTACTCCAGAGGCTTTCTGGCATTGCTACTTTAACTGCTCGCTTTGCTAAATTGGTGGATGGTACCAAAGCTCGCATCGTCGATACCCGCAAGACAACGCCCGGACTTCGCGTATTAGAGAAGTACGCCGTGCGGGTGGGAGGTGGATACAATCATCGATTCGGGCTATACGACGCCGTTATGATTAAGGATAATCATATTCATGCGTGTGGCAGCATTTCTGAAGCGGTCCGCATGGCATTAGAACAAGCACCCCACGTGATGACGGTAACGGTGGAGTGTGAAACACTCGATCAGGTGCGGGAGGCAGTGGATGCTGGCGCGGATATGGTTCTGCTGGATAATATGAGCCTGAGTAGTTTAGCAGAAGCAGTGGAAATTGTGGGAGGCAATGCAGGCACGGAAGCAAGCGGCGGTGTGAATGAGGATACAGTGCGAAATATCGCACTCACAGGAGTACATGTCATCTCAGTAGGGGCACTAACTCACTCGGCGCCAGCGCTTGATATCAGTTTGGATTTCCTGAAAGTGTGAGTACTTTTTCAAAACATCCTTGACAATTTTCAAAGTCATCTGCTATCATTTGGTTGTAAGATGAACTTGATGCCGGGTGGTGCAGTGGTAGCACGACTGATTCTGGTTCAGTATGTCGAGGGTTCGAATCCTTCCCCGGCAGTAAACATAAAATCCCAGTGGGCTATCTAGCGCACTGGGATTTTTTTGCTTCCAATCCAACTTCACGCCCTCACCCCCCGACCGCCTCTCCCAAAAACAGGAGAGGGAGAGCTTTAAATCTCCGGCTTTCTATCTCCCTCTTCGTGGGATGTCCGCTAATTCCACGATCAAAACCTTTTATAATATTGAAAAACCAATGCTTTAGTCACCCCTCTCCTGTTTTGGGAGAGGGGGCAGGGGGTGAGGGCGTGAAAGCTTTTAACTATTTTAAGACATGCGCAAGAGGCTCTCATGTCCAAAAAAAATAACAATTTACGTTACACTCGTGCTGCCGATGTCCGCTGCATTCTGGAAATGATTCTCATTCAACCGTATTTGAGTTAGCCGAGTGCAGCCGTGCTTGATATATATCTAACCACCTACCGCCCACTCTAAACCAACATACCTTTTATAACCATAGCACCGAGCAATATGTACCGTTCGAATTGGCTCAGAGTAAAGATTGCGGCGCCATATATAAAATGGGGGATCCCATTCCACCCGATCAAATATCTGTCTCAGATCGCTATCATCCACCTCGCCGTCGTTCACAAAAACGCAGTTCTCTCCCAGATGAAGTTTTAATCTATCTATGTAAGCAGCATACATGGTGAGCCGGAAGTGCAGAAATAAGTCGAACGTTTCAGGCTTATCTGGTAGATAGAATCCCATCAGAGCACAGTATTGATATCCATTACCCGCGATAAAAACAGGCTTATTCTCTTTTATCGCCATCCCCTTTCGAACACCATCGACATGTGAAGCAAGTTCCTTCCACCCATATGCCGTGTTGGAGAGGTCGGCATCCGGAGGCAGTTTGATTCCTAGCTGTACTCGAAGTGTAGGGTTTATCAGCAGAACTGTAAGCAGCAGCGAGGTAAGAACTATTCCACAAGTAATTATTAGTATTCTCCGAGACAGATCTGCTCCCAGCGTTGAAGTTAATTCAGAGAGATACCACGCGGCGAGAATGGTGATGCTAAGCCAGGCGCAAGGTGCCCAGTTACCCTGCACTTTGGCCTTGAAGCACATCAGAGTGAAAAACAGCAGTATAGGCAGCCCCATACAGACAAGAAATAGCTGCTTCTGGCGTTTCTGATCGTCGATGCCGCGATGCATTATTATCGAAGCGCAGGAACTCAGTGCAGCAATGAATAGACCTGGTCCGATGAGCAGAGCTTGAGAGCCATAAAAGTCTCCCAGACGTTTTAATGGTGATCCGAAGGATTTTGTAGTGAGAAAGAGAAGATGTCCGAATGTCCACCAGTGATGATGTGCATTCCACCAGAGCACTCCCGAATAGAGCAGCATTGAAAACAGAAATGCCAGGTAGGGCTGGGGGCGGCGCAGCCACAGCCGATGAGTAGGGGAAATCACAAGAAATATCACGAGGCATGGCGCGATGAGCAGCATCGTGTGTTTACTCAGGAATCCCAATCCTGACGTGAAACCTGCAGCTGCCCACCATCGACTCTGTTCAAATACCTTCGTTGTAAAGAGTGCGTTGTATATGGCATGCAGTGAGAGAGCCCAGAAACAGACCATAAACGGATCGTAGGTGGCAATGATGCTCCCTACCTCCATGAATGGACTCACTCCCAGAAAGAGAGCTGTCAAAAATGCCGCGAGCGGATTCGCTATGCGATATGCAAGATAGGCACATATGGAAATGGTGATGAACGAAGCTGACAGTACTCCGAAACGTACTCCAAACTCGTTTGTACCGAGGAGAAACGTAGTGAGGCGAATGATGTAGGCAACCATCGGACCCTGATCATAGTAGCCCGCTGATAGATGGCGCGACCAGTCCCAGTAGTAGGCTTCATCGGGAGCAAGTTCTAGTTGGTTTAGCTGAGATAGGCGGTAAAGCGTGGATGCTCCCACAAAAAAGACTGCTGCCCAACTCCACAATGCGTTCGCGGAAAAACCGAGTGACTTTAGATCCTTGGGCCTGCGATGGAGATTGGAAAAGTCGGAGGAGAGTCTCTTATTCATCCTCAGGGCGCAGCTTCAAAAAGCGTATCTGGAAGTGATTGATTGATCTTAACATCGTTAAGAGTGGTGGAAGCAGCCAGAATACCCTCCGCATTTTTTATATCTACATGGTATGGAATCCAGATGCCCGGCTCTATCTCATGGGGATCGCTGTAGTTGAAAGTCGCACGCAATTTCTTGTCCGAATCAAACCATTCACGTTTCACAGTAATACGAGTTTTCGGATCCATCCAGAGCACATAGTAGGAGCCTGAAGATACTCCCTGGTATTTTAGCTCGTAAAGGTTTAAATTCTCTCCATCGAGAATTTCCGATCGGAGAAACTTCGAATTCATCAATTGCAGCGTATCCGCAGATACAAGTCCTCCATACTCGAGAATAGTTTGACGCTTTGCAGGTGATTTTAACAAGTTTTCAGTACTGTGCAGATGAAGTTTGGGCACGGAATAGGAACGCAACGGGCCGTTTAGCACCAACAGCGCTAAGCCTAAAATACTAGAATGGGCTTCCAGGCGCAGCTTGTTCGGCTGCTTATATTGAAAGGTAAGCTTACGAAAACGGTAGGATGTTCCAAAATCTTTACCAATTTTTTCCAATTCCTTAACATCCGCCTGAGACACATGTACAGTGGCTTCCATATCTTGCAGCGAGGTTGTAAGTTCACTGATTTCGAAATGAGCTGGTTTTCCGGCGTCATTTGCTAATATTAAAGAAGGCAAAACAAGGATGGAAACGATGAGAACTGCAATTAAGGTCAGTGACATCTTCCACTGAATCTGTGGAACTCCGGTATAGTTTCGCATAAATGTATAAACCTCTCTCATCAAATCCGCGTACACATAGTATAATATATGGTCATGCAGTGCACATGCAGTATATCTCATCGCACGTTAAAAGTCAAAGCAGAGGGACATCTACCATCAGAAACATCAAATTTTCTTTCAAGCGTGAATACTATACATATTTAATCCATATTGTATGTGTTTCTGTCCTGATTGCAATACCCGCTTTCAAGGATGTAGAGTCTGCTTCAGCACAGGGAAAGCTGCGATCGGGTATACCTGCAGCAACAAACATTCCAAAACTTACGTTGAAACCAACTGCCACACAGCATCCAACTCCTATCATTGATTCGCCTCCGCTTCTAAGATCAATGGAAAGGGCTGGATTTCATTCCTTCAACAATAATACTTCTGAAATACTTTCACGTTTTCCTACACCCAGGCTCACTCAAAAAGAGATGATCGCTTCTTTTGGCAGGACTGGTGTGAATAGTGTCATAATTGTTCGGGGCGATACTAGTAGAAAAGAGATAGCGCTTACGTTTGATGACGGGCCACATCCTCAATTTACTCTACGGCTTTTATCACTACTTCGTCAGCTAGAGGTGCATGCCACATTTTTCGTGGTGGGACAGAAAGTAGATCAAGCTGCGTATATATTGCCACTGATACTCAAAGATGGAC
This sequence comes from Chthonomonadaceae bacterium, assembly GCA_025352825.1. Lineage (GTDB taxonomy): Bacteria > Armatimonadota > Chthonomonadetes > Chthonomonadales > Chthonomonadaceae > JANXSG01. The sequence goes on from JANXSG010000123.1 coordinate 4,223, forward strand.
ATGAGATTGGAAACCATACTTACCATCATTTAAATCTGACCAAAATACCAAACAATCTGATTCAGACCGAAATACAGCTTTGCAACGACTCTATTCGCAAGGCGTGCGGTGTATCTGCACTCTTTTTTAGACCGCCAGGAGGAAGGCATGATGCTGAGATCATAACAACTGCGGAAGCTATGAAAATGGTTACGGTGTTATGGACAGATGACCCAGCGGATTATCGAATGCCAGGTGAGCAAGTGCTCGAAAGTAGACTGCTCCGCCACATTTCGAATGGATCTGTTTGTCTGCTGCACGATGGGATTGAACAGACTCTAGATATTCTGCCAGATATTATCTCGCACCTTCGCCGGGAAGGGTATCGATTTGTAACGCTGTCCGAGATGAGGCAGCACATTAAGGCGGTTCCTGTTGGACAATAATTTCGGGAATCAGAACGGCGAAGTCCCAAATCCTGAAAAGGCTAATGAAGATTCTGCTCAACTAAGTAACTCCGATACAGCACATCAAGAGCCAGTATTTTATGATGAAAAGCATAAACGTTGGCCATGGATATTGCGTGCCACTCTCGTCGTATTCAGCGTTTTTGCTATCAGTCTTGTACTTTTCATTACGAGTCTATTTGCACTCCGCCTCATGCCAAGCCCTCATCTACCCCGGCCACAAATTATTTTGGATAATGGAAATCCTGAACCCATGCTCACCGACCGGCAGCGCCGTCAGCTAGGAATTAAGCAGTATCGTGAGAAATTGCGCCTCAAACAGTTTGATGATAAAGCTCAGAAAGCGCAGAACGATCGTCAGCGCAGGGCAGCAGAATTCATTCAAAAACAACAGGGTACTACTCCCGTTATCACTGGTGTGCCTCGCAAATTACCAGTTAAGCCCATCAGCCCCTCCACGATTCCCATAAATCCTACACCTGTAGTGGCAGGATTTTATGTGAATTGGGAGGAGACTTCGCGTGCCAGCATGCACCGAAATATCAAGAATTTAACCCACTTTATTCCTGAATGGCTGCATCTTAAGCCAGCAGATAGCGATTATACCGACCCAAACCCCAATGTCTTGCCCTTTGTAGATGGCAGACAGCCATTCGATAAATATGAAATCACTACGCTGAGCAGAGCGAACTCAGTGCCCATTTTACCGCTTATAAATAACTACACCAAATCAAAAGGGCAGGAAGAAGGTGTAGGAGGGTGGGATACGCGAGCCATTCATCAACTCGTGTCGAATCCGATTTCGAGAACAGTGTTTATCAGGCACTTAAGAAATTGGCTGCTGGCAGAAAGAATGCAGGGGGTAAACATCGATTTTGAGCAGATAGATTTTGATGATCGGAAAAATCTGGTAATGTTTATGAAAGAACTGTACTCTTCTCTACACGCACAAGGACTAATTGTAACTCAGGATGTAGAGCTGGAAAGCGATGCTTATGATATGGCTTCTCTTTCAAAGTGGAACGACTGGCTCGTACCTATGTTCTACGATCAGCACGAGGGTGATAGTGAGGCTGGCCCAGTAGCAGGTGTCGACTGGACTTCGATGCATTTAGATCAACTTCTCAAAAATGTGCCTTCAACGAAACTAGTTATTGCGGTGGGAAACCACGGTTATGATTGGGAAGTAGGCCAAAAATCTGCGGGTGATGTTACCTATCAAAGCGCCATCATCACTGTGCGAGAAAATCAGCCAGATGCGGTAATACATATTGATCCTGCCAGCCTGAATCCAACATTTAGTTATAAAGATATTCGGACTTACGCCCGAGGCAATTCTATAATTAAAAAACGAGTTGTCTGGATGCAGGACGCGGTAAGTGTCTATAATCAGCTTACAATTGCAAAGAAAAAAAATATACGAGGGTCGGCCTTATGGTATCTGGGTGCGGAAGATCCCAGCCTCTGGACTTTTTTTAATAAAAATATGTGGAGATCAGACTGGGCGAAGCTTGTTGAGAATGGGGCACTTGATAAGGTCAGCTATGGTGGGCAGGCACAGGTCGATTTTGAAGGTGATGGCGAACTTCTAGAACCACTCTCTCCCCCTTCAGAAGGCCTTCGCGCAATAACCTTGAATAGAACTACAAGCCTAATTACAGATGAGCGTTATCAGAAAGACCCTAATACCGGAAATATTCTGCTTCCTTCCTCACATGTGGTCCGCAGGTATGGTGGTTTGGAGAACACTGCACAAAAAAAGATCGTACTGACATTCGATGACGGCCCGAGCCCGGATTGGACACCACGTATCCTTGATATCTTAAAAAAGTATCATGTTCCTGCTTGTTTCTTTGTGGTCGGTCGCCAAGCGGAAGACTATCCGGATATCATCAGACGAGAGTGGGCAGAAGGCCACGAGATAGGCAACCACTCCTGGTCGCATCCTGATCTTTTCCGTCTTTCCGATGAGTACAGAAAACTGCAGCTTACGACGACTCAGCGAATTATTCAAGCGATTACGAATCACTCGACAGTACTCTTTCGTCCTCCTTTTGGTAATGATACCGAGCCAGAAACTGGGAAAGAGGTATCTCCACTTGAAACCGCAGCTCAATTAGGCTATATTACCGTAGGACAAAAAAATGACCCCCAGGATTGGCGGTTGTATGAGACACTTTCTGGTCAGGACGATATCATGGATACTGCCAAACCTCGCCGCCCAGAAGAGATTATCAACAGTGTGATAGATAATCGAAATGTGGGCAGCATCGTACTTCTGCATGATGCCGGAGGGAACCGTGATCTCACCATAGCCGCTCTTCCCCAAATAATCGTCCGACTGCGTGCTCTTGGTTACTCTTTTGTGAGTGTTTCTGAACTCAGCGGTATACCACGAGCTAAGCTCATGCCTGCGGTCACCGGTAAAGATGCGCTCTTAGTCGGTGCAGATAGATATGTATTTGATGTCACCTATATTATCCAACGCGTCCTTACGACACTATTCACGCTGTCGATATTCCTGGGGATTTCTAGAATCGCTATATTTTTAATCTTAGCACTCATACAACGCCAAAAAGAAAAAAGTCGGATATTTCCAATAGGTATTTTATCTTCAGTTACGGTAATAATTGCAGCCTATAATGAAGAGAAGGTAATTGCCCGTACGGTGGAAGCACTGTTAAAGAGCAGCTATCCGCATCTTGAAATTATTGTTGTGGACGATGGCAGCGCAGATGCAACATCCCTGGTAGTACAGACAGCTTTTGAATCAGAGCCAAGGGTTCGATTAATACAAAAAACAAATGGTGGGAAAGCATCTGCTCTTTATGAGGGGATTCTTGCTGCAAACGGTGAGGTATTAGTTTCGCTTGATGCTGATACTCTGTTTGCGTCAGATACCGTGGAGCGATTGACAAGGCACTTCACTGATCCTAAAGTGGGCGCGGTATCCGGAAATGTACGTGTAGGAAATACTGATAACTGGCCAAATGCATGGGCAAATGCCAAAAAATTGAGATATGGTCTGCTGGGAAGGCTTTCGTTAGCGCTGCAGGCAATTGTGCTGACTCGATGGCAGAGTTTGGAGTATATCACCAGTCAGAATTTTGATCGTCGAGGGTACGACCTTCTTAACTGTATAACTGTGGTGCCAGGCGCGGTAGGTGCACTCAGGCGATCGGCTGTGATCGATGTGGGGGGATATACTTCAGATACGCTTGCCGAGGATACTGATCTTACATGGAAATTGCGGCGCAAGGGGTGGCGAATTGTAAACGATAACAGCGCTCTTGCTTACACGGAAGCCCCTGAAACGATTCAGAACCTCTCAAAACAGCGGTTCCGGTGGGCCTTTGGCACGCTGCAGTGCTTGTGGAAACATCGGGCAGCCCTCGGACAGCATGGCGCTTTCGGATGGATTGCCATGCCGAGTTTATGGTTATATCAAATTCTATTTCCAGTGATCTCACCTTTTATGGATATTGGAATGATATGGTCGATCTATGCGGGTAACTTTAAGCAGTTTGCCTTCTATTTCTTGTTGATGTTTGGAATAGAACTTATTGCTGCCTTCATCGCCCTTCGAATGGATAGAGGAAATCTAAAGCTGCTTCCCTGGCTGTTTTTTCAGCGGCTAGGCTACCGGCAGATGATGTACTACGTCATTCTCAAATCTGTTTTTTACGCCGCCCGAGGTGGCGCAGTGGGTTGGGGGAAATTCGAAAGAACAGGTACGGCTAAAATTGGTTAATGCATCCTCTGAACGAATCGCGTATCGCACCTAACTAATAGAATTCGTAACTATTCAGCAAAATCTGATTCTAGTCAATTGCGTGAGAATTAATATCGAAATAGGTATTAATACTCAATATAAGCGAGTATAAAATAGCCACAAAAAAGCACAAAATGCGCAAAAAAGTTTCTGCATGTATTTATACGTCAATTTATTATACTTAGAAATTCTAGATAGTCTTTTTGTGCTTTTTCGCGGCTATTTTATCTTGTCTTCTAGTTCACTCAGCCTACATCTTCAATGATTAAAATTTGGAGTAAGACAATATTCGAATTTGGCGAATCGCTATGCTGAATAGTTACAATCTCTAATCATTCGAGGTACTTGCAAATCTCGGATATACACACATATTTCATGCCCTCACCCCATGCCCCCTCTCCCAAAAACAGGAGAGGGGGGAGCTGAAATCGTTGGTTTCCAGCCTTCCATTTCGTGGGATATGCGCTTATATTAAAATCAAAAACTTAAATACTTTTGAAAAGGCGATGTCATAGTCACCCCCTCTCCTGTTTTTGGGAGAGGGGGATCGGGGGTGAGGGCATGAAGCATTTTTAAACTATCTTAAAACTCTAATCATTCATGGTTTAAATGATTCAAATAAATCCGCTCACCTTATTATTATTCTTCAGGATCAGGTAGTGATTGGAGAAAAAATGGCCGATAATTCCCGTGCAAGAAACTGATAAATGTAATATATTTAAACGAGATCACTGCAAGATGGGCTTAATTCAGGGTGGATTTCACATATGGAAGAGTACTGGGATAGCGATGCACAATCTGATCAGGGTATATTTCTGCCGCAATCTGAGATACAGCCAGATCCCAAAAGTTCGCTTGAACGTTTGGATATGCTTCTGCCTACGGATGAGCAGACATCGGCTGCCACCTATTATGCATTTCGATGTTATCTTGGCGCTATGATGGAGATGACGGAAAGATATCATCATCCACTATCTCTTATCTGTATTGGTGTAGATGAAAGCGCTGCAGTAAAATTCCTTGGTTCTGAGGGAGCGTCACTTATAAGCAGGGCGATTACTCGTTACCTTCGTCAGGAAACCCGCAGCCACGATGTGGTTGGCAGGAGTAAAGAAGTAGATTCGCAAGGATATCCATACTTCTTGATCGCTTGCCCATTACTGAATGAGGTGAAAGCTGGGTCGCTTGCCACGCGAATTGTGGATGATATTATGGCTCAGGCACTCGATCCAGAACGTCCGTGGCTTTCTCTGAGTGTAGGGGTGGCAGGGATGTCGATAGATGTATCAGATCCCGATGGACTTGCAGTTCGTGCTTTGGCATCTTTGAAGCGTGCAAGGCGTTCTGGTGGGAAAAGAGTTTGGCTCCATTCCGCAACCGCGCGTTCTGTATTCGGTGACGAAGAGAACATAGATAAACCTGGCGTGGATTAAGAACAATAATTTTATGTACTATCCAAAACCGCGACGTCAATTAGAATCTTTTGATAATGAAATCCACGACGGATCAAAAGGGAAGGGACTGCCTAATTCATCTCAGGGTGCTCAATCGCTGTCGCAAGAACAATCACAGGCGAACGTATCAGGCTCATTAGAAAAACTCTCCAATGAGTGCAACACTAATCTTGAGATGATCACAGAGAAAGTGCGGATACTTGTTGTAGATGACGATGCACTTGTACAGGAGACTTTCACCACTATTCTTGTCGATGAGGGTTACGAAGTACAGTGTGCCTCCTCTGGTGATGAAGCGATTCATTGCCTCTCTATGAGACAGTTCGACATCATGTTTTGTGATTTTATTCTGCCTGCTGAAACGGGACTGGAACTTGTTAAGAGAACACTTTTGCTCTATCCAGACATGCCAGTAATTTTGATTACGGGGAATGTTAGTGTTGGCTTGGCGCGGGAAGCTCTTCGCCAGGGTGCGAGTGACTTCATTACCAAACCCTGTAATTATGGGGAACTGCCCATAGTTGTGGAAAGAAACCTCACACGCCAAGCCGTAGCACGCAAGAATGTTATGCGGCATAAAATGGCGCTGCATATTTCGAATGAGGGAGTGCTGGATGCACTCCTTTCAGCGCTAAACACACGTGACACGGAGACAGAAGGGCACTCAGAACGTGTGACAGCATATACTATTGAGCTGGCAGATAAGATGGGGCTTTCGGAAGAAGAAATTTATCATATTGAGCGCGGGGCGCTTCTGCATGATATCGGCAAGATCGGAATTCCGGATAGAATTCTCCTGAAGCCAGAAAAACTCACTCCAGAAGAGTGGGTGGAGATGAAAAAACATCCGCTCATCGGTTTTAATATGTGCTCCAAAATCGAAATGCTGAAAAAATCAGCACAGATTGTTCTTCACCATCACGAATCATGGGATGGCAAAGGTTATCCATCCGGCTTGATCGGGAAGGATATCCCATTGGGAGCCAGAATATTTGCTATTGCGGATACTCTTGACGCAATGACCAGTGATCGACCCTATCGAAAAGGACTCCCCTTCCAGATCGCCAGGCAAGAGATTCATAGGTACAGCGGGATCCAGTTCGATCCTGAAGTGGTTGAGACATTTCTTTCTGTATCCGAAGAGCGATGGCAGTATATCCTTTCTTTAGTATATCTGTGACGTCTGCATTCCGCACTTGTATAAATATTTTCACGAGTAAGCTAATTGAATTGGTTCTGCAAGTATAGTTTATACCTCACCTCATGACCCCATAGGCGTTAAGTTAATATAGGTATATATCCCACAAAGTGGGATACTGGGAACCAATGATTTTAAGTCACCCTCTCTCCTGTTTTTGGGAAAGAGCGCGAGGGGGGGGCTGAAATCCCCTCGATTCTGGCCCAGTGAAATCATTTGTGCTATACTTGAATTTAAGTAACCCTCATCATGTAACGTGATTTTTTGTCTTTTACTCGAACGAAATCGAACCCTAAGCTGCGTTCATCGACGAAGAAAGTATCGCATAAATGAACAAATACTTGATTAGTGTGATCTCGTTGTGTCTGCTCGCTGGCCCCTCCTGCAACCTGGCGCTGTCGGCGGCACAGACCGAAAAGTCTATACCGAAAGAGACGTCTGCACAGAGTTGTTTTGCAAAGCTGAAGAAGCTTGCCGGAGATTGGACACATAAGCCGGTTAAGGCTGGCAAAGTGATGGTATCGCTGCGGTATAGAGTGATATCCGGAGGCAGCGCAGTCGAAGAGGAGTTGATGCCGGGCTTGCCGGGAGCAATGACCTCCATCTACCACCTCGACAACGGCAGCCTGGTTATGACGCACTACTGCAGCCTTGGGAATCAGCCCCACTTGAAGGCGACGAAGGCCAGCACGGCGTCCAAAATGGAGTTCGAGTGTGTGGGTGGCGGAGGCAACATGAAATCTGAAAATGATTATCACATTCACCATCTCGTGATCACAATTCTATCGGACGGCCATTTGACACAAGAGTGGGCCGCCAACAAGGATGGCAAGCAGGAGGGCGCGGCCGATAAGTTCGAGTCGTATCGCAAGGGGCCGTAGTGAGTCTGTGGGAGATGATTCTTCGGCTTAATCATAAGCCAGTATACCAGGACTACAATTCAATTACACATGAAAAATATAGGCTGATGAATCTCGTGAAATCAAAACAACGCGTCGCAGACCATGGGGAGGTGTTCACTCCAAAGTGGCTGGTAGAAGCGATGCTAAATCTCGTTAAGGGCGAAACCGAGCGGATCGATTCCCGCTTCCTGGAGCCGGCCTGCGGAAGCGGAAACTTCCTCGCGCCGATCCTTCAGCGGAAACTGGCTGCCGTCGATATCAAGTTTGGAAAATCCGAATTCGAGAAGCAGCACTATGCGCTGCTTGCTCTGATGTGCATCTATGGCATTGAGATTTTGCCAGACAATATCCTGGAATGCCGTGAGATTCTTCTGGGGATTATGGCTGAATATCTAAAAATCGAAGAGCCCGATGATCTCTATCGTGCTGCAGCCTACATACTCTCGGTGAACCTTGTGCATGGAGATGCCCTCACGATGCAAACCAGTGAAAATGAACCTATCATTTTTCCGGAGTGGGGATATCTGGGCAAAGGCAAGTTCCAGCGGCGCGATTTCCACCTAAATGTTCTGACGGGTTCTTCGGCTTTCAGCGCGGAGGACTCCCTCTTTGCGGACTTAGGCAGGCATGATATCTTTATCCCTATCCGTACGTACCCGACGACGACGATGAGCGAACTTGCCTCTGCCGCGCTTGGAGAATCATCCAAGGAGGATGCATGACCGATCAAGCAGTCTTTGCGCTCCGGGGCCGCAATCCAGATGTGCTGACGTGCATCGCGAACCTTTCTAACGATGAGGTGTTTACGCCGCCAGAATTTGCCAATCGAATGCTGGATACGCTTGCCGAATCGTGGTCAGCCGACAATGGAGGTGCGAACATTTGGGCGGACAGTTCAGTAAAGTTTCTCGACCCGTTCACCAAATCCAATATGTTCCTCCACGAAATCACAAACCATCTCACGGCAAAACTGGAAACAGAAATCCCCAACCTTCAAAAACGCATCAATCACATTCTAACCCACCAAATCTTCAAAATCACCATTACCAGA
>JANXSG010000126.1 GCA_025352825.1 Chthonomonadaceae bacterium
TTCGGCCAACCGCAATAAGGGTGTTGTCAGAATTAGCTGCCAGAGAAATGGTGTCTGTGGAGACAGATGGCGGATTTGCATTTGTGATCGAAATCTTAACGGTGTGCGATCCGGAAGCAACAGAGGAATATCCGGCTGATGCGGCTTGAGCATATGCGAGACCGCTCGCCACAGTCGTTCCATCTATGCTGATATCAACTTTTGTAGATTTTGGAACGGCATTCAGGAATCGTATTCGCGAAGTGCCTCCACCCATTGCAGCATTACCGGAACCACCGCCGCAACCCGCAGAATTGAATAGACAAGCAGCCAGCCCCACAAACATCAATTGCCGACGACGTATCATTCGATCCCTCCAACAATTTATATTTTGAATACGAAAAATATCTTATTCCGATTTTAGACACTCTCGTCTTTCGATAAGTGTTGTCGTTTCTCCTTCGTACTATTCAAATTTAGAGAGTTATCCCCTACGTTCTATGATAGAAACAGGGTCAAGAGTACGCAGCCTAATTGCTATTGTGGCGAGTGCAAAAAGAGTAATTATCAAGGGGAGTGGGAGAGTAAACTTGAACGCTGTCATATCAAATGGTTCAAGCAGAAGACCTCTCGGGATTAAAAATATTTTTTTAATAACGGAGAGCAGTCCGACCGTAAACCCAAGGCCGCCTGCCCACCCAACTATAGATAACAGAGCTGTTTCACCGCATACCCGCAGTAAAAGCTGTTTTCGTTGAAAGCCTATAGCGGAGAGTGTGGCAATCTCCGGAAGACGCTGGGTGAAGTAGATATTTGCCAGAAGAGCGCAAACGAACGAAATCGCAAATACCACAATCCCAACCACTAGATCCAAAATCAGGTAGAGGTTTGATAGAGCGCTTCGCGTTTCGGCTACGAGCCCAGAGAACTGCCATAATCTGGCACGGCCCTTATCGATCACGGATTCAAGCTGCTTATCAAGTCGGCGCTGCTGTTTGATATCGGCAGTGGGTGCAAAAGCAAGAAAACCTGCCATAGTGTAAGGAGAGATAGTATCGACTAGAGTTCGTGAAGTCAGCCCCAGCCACACCGGCCCCTTTAGAGTACCAACGAGTATAATAGGAATTGGTGCGTAACTATCCTGAGAATCGGGATAACAGAGTTGACTTCCAATCTTTAGCCCCAAATTACGTGCGATATCTTCAGAAATTACAGCCTCCGGTTTATCATCTTCGGGCATTCTCCCGGATGCCAGTACCACTCCGCTTCGCTGCATGATCAGCTCTCTGCCTTCTCGGTCTATGCCGAATATTGGGAGAGGCATCTTCCCGAATATAGTTTTAACGAGACATGTGTAGGAGTGCGTGGGAAAGAGCTTACCAAGATCCGGTACCTTTTTGATCTTTGCAACAATTGCAGGATCCATCCGAAGCGCATTCCTTGGAGTAATTCCGGCAAGATGCCGCTCGTAGCCGTAGAGAGTGTACACAGTAATATCAATGGAGTGGACAATCGTGACGATGCTGGAGACTAGAGTGACGGCAAGTGCAATCACGAATGCCATGGGCATAGTTCGGGCGAGATTGCGCCTGCAGTATAGCAGCGGACTGAGTAGAGATGACATCCGAATATTTCCAAACTTAGCAATTTATACCTGAAGTATACCCGGACGTCACTGTTAGCGTATGATTCAGCCCTCACCCCCTGCCCCCTCTCCCAAAAACAGGAGAGGGAGTTGCCTTAATAATCAGATTTGCTCCCTTATCCAAAATTGGCAAAGCCAGAAACAGAAGGTATTTGATGTTAGCAAAATTAGCTACTACACTTAGATTTAAACAATGATCGCTGCGGACGTTTTTTATACAGAATTAACAGGATTGAGTTTTCTGGCAAGAACTGAATACAATAGTTCTACAGGCGTCTTAATGCTCCGCATTAATCCTGTAAATCCTGTTAATCCTGTCTAAAAAAACGTCCATGAATTATAAGAAAATTGCGTGGTTGAAATCGACATTCCGTTCATCTTCAACGGAATTCAACTTCTAAGGTACTAACGAGAAACTAATGCTTAGAGAGAAGGGACGGGAATTAGGGTCAAATCTAACGTAAAACAGAACACCAAATATCTATAGCTCCCCTTCTCCTGTTTTTGGGAGAAGGGTTCGGGGGATGAGGGCTTAAACCATTTACGCAATCCGTGCAATGTCAGCAAAATCAGCTCTTAGATGGGCATAAAGCGACTGATATACTTTGTGATATTTATCGTAGACGGCATGATTTGCTTCTATGGGGCAGGTGGAATCGGCGACATGGATAGTAGCCTTGCACGCCTCTGCTACCGATGCATATATTCCCACCCCTACACCTGCGAGCAGAGCGACACCGAGCGCGGGGCCTTCGTCTACGCTGATGGTGACATGGGTGTGGCCGCTTACGTCGGCCTGTATCTGACGCCAGATCGCGCTTCTTGCTCCACCACCAGATGCCCGCACTTGATTTATAGGAACCTGCATCGCCTCCATCACCTCGAATGAGTCTCGGAGACCGTAAGATACACCCTCCAGTACCGCCCGCGCCGTGTGGTTTCGATCACTTCGCCGGGTTATCCCAACGAAAGCTCCTCTTGCATTCGGATCGGCGTAAGGTGCACGTTCACCAGTGAGATATGGGAGGAAGAGAAGCCCTTCACAGCCTACGGGAGCCTGTGAAGCCCCCTCACAGATAAGCTCGTACGGATCGCGTCGGATAGAGTTAGCAACCACCTTTTCGGGCTGACAGAATGTGTCACGATACCACTGCAGAGAGCCGCCCGCAGATAGCATGACGCCCATCAGATGCCACTTATCCGGCACGGCATGGCAGAAAGTGTGCAGGCGCAGCTGTGGATCGATTACGGGATTATCACTGAATGCAAAAACCACCCCGGATGTCCCCACAGTGGAGCTGACTATTCCTGTCTCCACGATGCCATTGCCAACCGCCCCAGCCGCCTGATCACCGCCTCCGCCCACCACGGGAGTTCCCGGAGCAAGCCCGGTAAGCGCTGCTGCCACATCCGAAATTCGCCCCGAGATTTCTGGCGATTCATAAGAAGCAGGCATCCAACCCCGCGGAATATCAGTGAGGGCAAGCATCTCATCAGACCATTTTCGATTTCTTACATCGAACAGCGCGGTTCCGGAAGCATCCGAAACTTCCGTGGCGTACTCACCTGTGAGCATGAAGCGAATATAGTCTTTCGGGAGCAGCACTTTACGCACTCGGGCATATATCTCGGGTTCGTGATTACGCAGCCATACTATTTTGCCTGCCGTGAAGCCTGTCAGTACGGGGTTCGAGATCAGCTCAACTACTTTGTCACGACCAACTATGTTGGTTATCCAGTCGCATTCGTCCTGCGTGCGCTGATCGTTCCATAGCAGTGCGCGCCGCAGCACCTCTCCGTTTGCATCCAGGAAAACCGAACCGTGCATCTGCCCGGAGAGGCCTATCCCCTTTACCTCACGCGGGTCGACGCCTGATTTATCAAGAACTTCTTTGATGGTCTGCCAGCTTGCAGCCCACCAGTCTGCTGGCTCCTGTTCACTCCACTGTGGCCGTGGTGAATAGAGTGGATACTCTGCCATGGCTCTGGTAAGCACGTGGCCTTGGGGATTTATGAGGATTGTCTTAGTACCGCTGGTACCGATATCGACACCGATGAGATAGGACATGGAATCTGCTCCGTCATTCGATTTCTAACACTTTATTCAGTTTCGTGATCAGACTCGGTTGTTCCTACTGATATTTGAGTGATCAATCAAAATCCTTTCAAGGCATTGTAAGCACGACCTGTATTGCAAATAATTATTTCACATGCAACCTCAATCGCTCTCCTGCTCCGGTAACTTTCGGCGGACAGTGAGGGTACTTTACCGATAACGAAACATAGATTCTTACCTCAATCACTTACTGCCGATGTTTAATATCTGCGAGGCATAATTTCTAATGCTGAATATGATCGTAAGGTCATCAATACGCATCTTGGTGAGCTTATTAGGCAGGACAAAGCATTAGGTGGGTTTTTAAATGACCGACGAAGTGGCACTCGAGTTTCTTCGAAGGCATCAACCTATGCCTGACGACAGTATATTGGATCAAGAAATCCTGGATCATTATGATGAAGTCAGGAAGTATTTTCTAATCCATCACAACCTGGCTTGTATCCCTATATTTTTGAATTCATTTGGAGAAGGAACAGCATTTGGTATTTATCAACTAGTGGAGGGTGTGATCCGACTTTTCCCTTCTGATGTACTAATACCTCATATTGAGCAAGCATTAATGAGTCGTCATTCAAGTGTTCGATTCTGGACAACGGAAATAGCAGCCTTATTTCCATGCAGTAAACTGATCGATCCTTTAGAACATATGCTTCATGATGATAGCCTCGATATACGCATAGATGCTGCTTTCGCACACGGACTAATTGAGGATAGTCGTACTCTTCCAATTCTGGAACAGACTCTTCAGCGTGAAAATGATCCGGAGTTTGTAAAAGACTTGACAGAAGCTATTGCACTAAAAAAAGAACAATATTTATGAAGTAACAAAATTAGGAATTCATGTTATGGCGTTCCAATCACATAAAAGACTCAATAAATCGGCCTCTTCCAAATATAGAAAGAGGCTGAACTATTAATATTCCAACAAGAAAAATATTCGCACTATTTGTTATTGACCGTGACTCCTGGCCAGTCATCGGTGCGGAATGGTGATGCTGGCAGCCCGGACTTGTTATATAGATTGCAGACCGGATTTATATGCCAGGCGTAGCGAACTGCCACGGGATTCGGCACCTTCGCAGAAGAGACGACGACGCTGTTTCCTGCGATAACGGCATCCGCCCAGAAAAACTTACGATCTTCCCCAGCAATCGCAAAACCAGTTAGTTTATCACCTTTTGCCTCCAGACCGCCTTTTGTATGATCAAAAGACAGCTTGATCGCTTTCCCACCCTCCTCCATTGACATGGATTTATAAGCTGGACCAGAATATTCGATTTTCTTGCCATAAGCCATTGCTTCCGCACTGAGCGCAAGCCGTTTTCCCACAGTCTGCTTATCCTTGGGGTGGATATCGGCAGCATCTCCAATATCGATGGTCACAGCGATACCAGTCTTTGGCAGTGTCTGAGCCGTCATTGACTGTGCTTCCCGAAGCTCAGCCCATGCGTCTTCCATCGGTTCGGGCGCAGACTTCTGAAAGTTCGCGAGCTGAACAATAATAAATGGGAATTCGCCCACTCCCCATCGTGAACGCCAGTCCTTTATCATTGTGGGAAGAAGTGTCCGATACTGATACGCACGCCCGGCATTCGACTCCCCCTGATACCATATCGCACCTTTGATACCATAGGGAATGATAGGCGCAATCATTCCATCATACAGAACGGTGGCGACATTCGGATTGTTGTCCTGCTTTCCACTTTTGGGATTGGCTTTGATCTCAGTCAATTTATCTACCGTCGGCTTGAAATCCGGCAACGCTTGCAGAGCCTCAGCGCTTGTCCAGGCCTCCGCAATTGTGCCTCCCCAGGAGGTATGGATAAGGCCAATCGGCACATTCTCATCAAGATAGAGCTGCCTGCCAAAGAAGTAACCTACTGCAGTAAATCCATTCCAACCTCCTGTTTTTACAGACTGAGGTGTACACACAGACCACTGCCCCATCAAGTCTTTATCGGATACTTGTACACTGGTTTGAGGCTCGTAGGCGACTTTTTTAGCTACCGTAAAAAGCCTGATCTGGGGGTAGTCTGCATCTGTGATCTCCTTTTGAGCATCATTCGCATTGCCGATACCCATCTCCATGTTCGACTGCCCCGAGCAGATCCATACATCACCCACCAGAATATTATCAAACGTGACAGTCTGCGCGCCGGTAATTTCCATTTTGTAAGGCCCGCCTACAGGAAGTGGCTTCAGCTTAACCATCCATTTCCCATCCGATCCAGCAGTGGCATCTTTGGTTTGTCTGTCAATACTCACAGAAACTTTTTGGCCCGGGGCCGTCCATCCCCAAACCGGATCCGATACTTTACGCTGAAGCACCATGCCGCTATTAAACATCTTGCTGACGAAGGGCTTTGCATCGGTCTGTGCGTGCACTGTGACGATACTAAAACTCTGCAGCATTAGCACTGCTGTCAGAACATACCTGGCCTTGAATCCAATCTTTGTACCGTACATACTATTTCCATCCTTCCGCCCGAGTGGGCTATTGTCAGAATTCTTGCTGAGGTTAACTTCTCTTCTCTAAGGGAGATTCCTTCTATAATAAAGAGTTAATCGCAAAACTCACGACGAAATGAATTTCTTCGTATCTAATTAGAGATATTCTAGACTTTTGCAATTTCCTCTAAAGTGAACACATTCATTCATTCTGAATCAGAAGGCAAACACAAATCATCCCCATCCAGTATTGGATGGGGATGTTAAATGATTCAAGAAGTGTCGTGAGCGTAAACTATCGCTGCGAAATATCAAGCCACTTAGCATTTCGTCTGCCAACGTATTCTGCCCGTGGCCTGATTATCCTCTGGCCAGGCTTGTACTGTTCGAACATATGGGCGCACCATCCAGCGGTTCTGCTGATGGCGAAGAGGGGTACAAAAAGGCGAGTTGGAAGCCCCATTTCGTAGTAGCATGAGGCTGCAAAACAGTCGACATTAGCATAGATTCCCTGTTTACCAGCTGCCAGCCGCTCAGGAGTATTACTCAGCTCATCCACTAATTTTTCAATCGCTGATGTAATCTGCCACCACTTCGTGTCGTTATGCAACTCTCCGAGAAGTCGGCTCTGTTCGCGCAGATGGGACGCACGTGGATCTGGCGCTCTATAAACAGGATGCCCGAATCCTGGAATTGGAGTTCGTTTTTCACCCGACAGTTTGGGCAGTACCCATTCACTCACTCTGTCCAGCGTTCCAATTTCCAGCAGCATCTCCATCGTTTCCAGTGCAGCCCCGCCATGGCGCGGGCCGGAGAGAGTACCAATTCCCGAAACGAGACCGGAATAGATATCGGCTTGAGTAGCCACTGTTACTCTTGTCGCAAAGGTTGAGGCGTTGAGTTCGTGATCAGCATGAAGTATAAAATCGTTGTCGATAGTTTTAACGTAAAGAGGGTCAGCTGCTTTTCCAGCGAGCATGAAGAGAAAATTTTCTGCCAGGCCAAGATCGATACGTGGTGAGATGGGTTCTAGTCCCTGGCTGAGTCTCTCAATCGCCGCCACGACTGTCGGGATTTTCGCCTGCATCCGAATAGCTTTACGCATATTAGCTTCAGGCGAGTTATCTCCCTGATCCGGGTCGATCATTCCGACGGCTGACATCGCAGTTCGAAGGGCATCCATGGAAGAGACATTTGCAGGGAACTCACGAATAATATTTAAGACTGTTTCAGGCAGAGCACGATTTTCGGCAAGTTCTGTGCTAAAAGTGCTGAGTTGAGATTTAGTCGGAAGGTCGCCATTCCAGAGGAGATACACCACGTCTTCGAACGTGGCATGATCTGCTAAATCGTGAATATTGTACCCTCTGTAAAAAAGCTCGCCTTCTGCCAGCACTTCACTGATTTCAGTATCGCCAACAACAATCCCTCGCAACCCGTCGCCTTGCGTCGACATAAACTGTTACCTCATTCTCAAATTTACTTACCAGTAAATTTTGTGGATTTATTATCTAAGCCTAACACATTTTAGCACTTTTTTCAGACCTTATGCAACGTATTTACGCTAACAGGTATACTAAAACTATGTGCTTTCAATGTAATAGAAATTTGCACGAATTAACAAAATCATTCATACTAATTTTGACCAATATGCGGTGGAAAATCTTTATAATTTATTGTGTTTTGATGGTGTCGTTATTGTTTAACCTGCAGTCGTCTTTGAGTTCAGAAACGAAAGCGAGCATTTCACAGAAGCAGATCAACGAGATGGCAGCGCTATTCCTTCAGGTGAGAAGAGATATTTTGGAAAACGGACGTATTCGAAAACCAGGCGAAACTGTTCCTGCATACTGCCAGAAAATTGCAAAACCATTGCAAGCAGAAACAAATGAATTCTATCTTCTGAGACTATCATTTTACGATAAATCGTTGAACAGACTTATTGATAAGAAACTAGACTTCAGTAATCGTCCTAAATTGATTGACACGTCTCCCGAGAATGTCGTGATATGGGATCACATGTGCCGACAATTAAAATATCTTCCGGCAAGACTGCGGAAGGTTCATCAAGCGATCGAATTTGCTAAAAAAAAGAATAGCGATTTGATCGCAAATGAACTGAGTAAACAGCTTTTGGTAACCATCCAGTTCAATATCGGGATATACGATCTGCTTCGTGATGCGCATTCATAATTATCTAAAGTGAACCCTGACAAATGTTTCAACGACTAAAAAAGTATAAACAAGGTTTTAATTGCAAAACAAATCGCTGTCTTAACTCTGCTATCAAAATGATGTTGTGTATCATTTTTGTGATAGTTGTTCAAAACGGCAGGGCCGACGAGGCTGGTTCGAGTGCGGTTCCATCGCCATTTACATTGGCAGTGCGTGCAGCAGGTGAGTTGGATAAGGGTCACTTTCACAATTCCCTTGGGCATATAAAGCTCGCTTTGCAGTCATCTCCAGATTCTGCCACTCTGCACATACTTGCAGGTTCATTACTACTGAATACGGGTGATGCAAAAAGTGCGAAACGAGCTTTTGAAAATGCGCTGCTTTGTGACTATTCGGATGCGCTGGCACACTATGGCTTAGGGCTAGCGCAGCTTGCTGCCGGACATAGAATCCCCGCTCTTGTTTCTCTCACCAATTCAGAGAAAAATGGTGGGGATGCAGCCTATATTCTTATTGCACGAAGATACACGCAGTGGCTCGATGGAGCGCAGATTTCGATTGGCGGGGCTGGGCTTCCAGTGAGTTTTGCTTGTGCGCAAAATGCCCTCAACGCGATGTCGGCATTCCGATTGAATAAGCTAAAAGAAACTTCGGTACTCTTAAAGAGAGTCGATGAAGATCTGCCAGGAGAATCACTGGGGCAAACAAGCGGATTGCTAATAACTTTCGATCAATCGCGTTCAATTATAAGTGCAGCTGCCCCCATGCTGCAGAGTTCGGTTCTTTCAGAAAAAATCGTATCCAGATCTGGGCTGAATGGGGATATTGTTTTTTCACCTGATAATGTCGTGAAGGGTACATCTTACGCAACTTACGAGATGGAAGGGCAGACACTCAGCCTCACGAACTCACCTCCTTTTCAGGTTGTCTGGGATTCACGGCAGATGAGCAATGGATTACACAACCTTACCGTGGTGCTCTACAGTCAGAGCGGAGTGGAGCTATCGCGCGCATCTCGTCGTATAAGGATATTTAATCCTGGTGGGCGTTCGCTGAACTGTACGCAGGAGGAGCTGGAACAGTTACGCTCCAACATCTGGGAAACATTGTCTCTTAAACCAGATAGAGGAGCAATCGCATACATTCGTGGACTAGTATGTAGATCGTTGGGAGATAAGCCGGAAGCAGCAACATGCTTCGCGGAGGCATGTGCTCTACATCCAGATTTTGTTGATTCTCGCAGCAAATTGGCTTCCGCAGGCGGATTAAATAGTGGTGAAGAAGCACTCTGGGGTGGTTTAAATACAGAGAATGTAGTAGCGCTAACTTTTGACGATGGCCCAAAACCCGGACTGACTGAACCGCTTCTGCAGATTTTAACCGACCAGAAAATCCCAGCCACTTTTTTCGTGATAGGCAGACATGTCACGGAATATCCAGAACTAACCAAGAAAATATCTGATGCTGGAATGGAGATCGCGAACCATAGTTATACGCATCCGAATCTCACGAAATTATCACTTTCAGAGGCGGCTGCAGAATTGATGCGCACACAAACTGCGATTGCACGTGTCACAGGGAAGTTTCCACGTTACATGCGCCCTCCTGGTGGAAACTGGAACAAATCGCTGGCTTCTCTGGTAAAATATTGGGGGCTGACAGCCTGCATGTGGTCTGTAGATGCATATGGAGCCGAGGTGGTTAGTGCGCAGCAAGTTGCTGATACTGTCCTTTCACAAGTGCACCCTGGGTCCATAATACTAATGCATAATGGGAAAATGAGTACTATCCAAGCTCTGCCAACTGTGATATCCGAGCTAAAACGGCGTGGATATAAATTTGCGACTGTTAGCGAGTTGGAACGAAGAGTAAAAGCGAACCAAAATCTATTACGACAGGTCAGTATTCCTATACTAGGAAGATCTGAATGATTTCATCTGATCGACTGAATATTATTCATATTTACAAAATAGATGCAGGATTTACTAGCTGAGTACTAGAATTTCGATCTGTTAACTATACGAATAATTTGTGTTATTACTATTGCAGCCTACTAGGATGGCCGCAGATAACGATTAAGTACGACTTACCTGAGGGGGAGTTTATTATGATATATTCAAAAGGCAATCGGAGCATGGTCGGTCTGCTTGGAGTTGCCACACTTTTTGCAGCTAGCAGTGCACTCGCTGCACCGCCGCTACCCAAACCAGAAAATTCCTTACTCGGTGTGCAGCTGCTTTCGACATACAAAAATGTGATGAAGCGATATGGCCAGCCCCATGAAATTCAGGTGGGAAGCCCTGCACTGCCAAGTCAGGTTCCGCAAAATTCTGGTGGCGCTTCTGCAGGAATGTCTGGAATGATGGGCGGAATGCCTGGAGGAATGATGGGTGGCCCTGGCGGAATGATGGGAGCTGGGAGACGAGGAATGTTAGGCGGTCCAGGCGGAATGATGGGCGGAGGAGCTCTTCCAGGATTTGCTGGCGGTGGTAAAGATCAAGAGGGAGGCGGCCGCAGAGGTATGATGGCTCCTCCCGGAGCCATGGGCGGGGGAATGGCTGGACTTCCTGGTATGTCTGGTGGTTTCCAGGGCTCCATGCAAGGCGGTTTCCCGGGAGGCGCTATGGGCGGCTCACCTGGTATGGGTGGTATGACAGGTGGTTTTCCCGGATTGAATGGTTTGGATGAACCGGAAGTCGGGTCCGAATCTACCTGGTGGTACCACTTTCCAAAACGGGGAATCCACTTCGCCTTCCTTTTCAACAAGGACGGTAAAGTAATTCAGATTCAGGAATATGGCTGGAAAGATGATGGTAAAACCGGTGGCAGCAAAACCAGGCAAGGAGTGGGTTTAGGCACTACACTGGGTACCGTTCTTCAAAAATACGGCTGGAGTAACGATGGTGACCGAAACGGAAACAACCTGGTAATGCGGTACGGAGGCCGGGATCGTTTGGCGCTTCAGTTGGTTAAGAATGCTGTTGTGGGAATCACGCTAGCAGTGGTCAATTAGTCTGGCACGAAGATAGTTGCGCAGCCACCCGGAATGATTTGAATCGTGAATGGAGATCAAGAGATGCGAATTGATTTAAATAAATATTTCTGCATATCAGCCGTTGCTGGTTTGTTGACTTTTGGGTTAAGCTCTCAAACTATTCTAGCTCAGAAATCAGCTTCAGCAGAGAAGAGTCTGCTGGGAATTCGAGTGCTTCAGACTTATAAAGATGTTATGAGAAAATACGGTGCTCCGCATGGTATCTATAGAAACGGCGATATCGTAAACATGGTTGAGGCAGTCGACGCTGAAGGCAGCCCTACCGGAGGAATTCTTGCTTTAGGTGATAGCGCACCTGGTCAGACTATGGCTGCCACAGGTGGTGGACGCCAGGGTATGATGGGCGGTATGCCTGGCGGCGCACGCGGTATGGGTGGTGGAATGTTTGGCCCTCCAGGTTCCATGGGTGGAAACAGTATGTTAGGATCACCCGGTATGATGGGTGGCGGAGCCAGGCGTGCCGGGTTTTCCGGCGGCATGCCAGGATTTGGCGGTGGCGGCGGTCTCACCGGAATGCCGGGTGGCAGCACTCCCCCAGGCCTGCCAGGGTCTGGAGTTAATACTCCTGGAAACGGAGAATCAACATTTGCGTCGGCTGGCGGCTTCATCTGGGTATATTTTTATCCCAAAAAAGAGCTGGTTTACGAGTTCTTGTTCAATAACGACGGGCGTGTAGAGATGATTCTACAGCGTGGAAGAACATTCGGACAGAAAACCAGTCGGGGTATCGGACTAGGATATCCTATCAAATCACTATATTCGGTTTATGGATGGCCGGATACTCTCGAAAGCCAGCCTAATGGTCTCTCACTGAACTACAACCAAAAGTATCATGTCTATTTTTCAGTTCTCAAAAACAAGGTGAATCTGATAGCTGTATTCCTTCGTGAAAACCAGAAAGTGAATATATATGGCACAACCAGCGCTAGTACCACTACTGCAAGAGGGGGAATGGCTGGATTTGGAGGAATGGCTGGCCAAGGTGGGATGATGTCCGGCCAAGGTGGATTTGGTGGTAAAGGTGGTGGAAGAGGCAGCAGAGAAGAAGATTAGCATTCTTTCATTTCGAATTTAAGTATTAAAAAGGCAGCGCACTGGCGCTGCCTTTTTAATTACTTAAATATGAGCTAATTTTTAACGGTAATTCTTTTTACTAAGCATGTGCAATCGTTACCAAAAAATATTAACTAGCCAGCTATATCCAGGTTTACGCTTCTCAATCATTTTCTGAATCTGCTTGCGGCAAGGTGAGTTCCTGTGCTATAATATGTGCACAAACTGTCAGGAGTCTGGAATAAAATGAAAAGAACCTACCAGCCACACAACCGCCGTCACGCGCGCGTGCATGGCTTTAGAAAACGTATGCTGACTGCGGATGGAAGAAATGTACTACGGCGAAGAAGAGCCAAGGGAAGACATCAACTCATCAAATAGACCTTTCGGCGCGATGGGAAATCCTTCGCGCCTTCTGCCGTTAGGAAATCGGTGCATCCATCTATATTCGTGATTAGATGGCCACAAGTTGTAATAACCGTATGCTGCCTTCAAAATACCGCTTACGCGAGAATCACGACTTCAGACATGTATATGCTCGTGGTCGATCCTATGTTCACCCTATGGCAGTCCTCTATGTCATGCTTCGAGAACCAGTTGTATTACCGGAGTCCCATGAGCAACGTATCGGGTTTGTTGTGAGTAAGAAACAGGGAAATGCAGTAGTAAGAAATCGTATTAAACGTCGGCTTCGCGAAGCATTTAGAGTCTATCAAGGCCAGTTACGCGCAGGAAAATTCGATCTGGTATTTGTGGCTAGAAATCCCTTGAAAAACGCAGACTGGCTGACTGTGCAAGCCGTCATTTATACTTTATTAAAGCGCGCCGATCTCATTCAAGCAGTTCAACAGGGAGTACTGTGTTCATAGTACGAACCGGGATTTGTTCACAATGAGTGCAACCTTAGTTGAATTAGATGCGTATGTTATCTAGGATAATTTCCTTTCCGAAGTGGACTGCAATGGCGCTGATTATACTCTACCGCACAACCAGATCTATTCGGCCAAAAATGTGCAGATACACTCCTACTTGTTCAGAATATGCACTCCAAAGTATAGAGAGCAAAGGTCTCTATTTGGGTGCAGCTTTATCAATACGAAGAATTTTGCGCTGTAATCCTTTTAGTTCGGGTGGGTATGATCCTGTTCCTTAAATCCAATCCAACCTGGTGCATAGAACTATAGAACCAACCCCGAGGTATCATATTGAAGCAACTGTCCCGATATATTTCCGTTTCTGCTTTCCTTATTTTCCTGCTTATTCAAACTGGCTCAGCACTGCTCGCACAGAGCCCAGATCCTAAATTTGATCCATCTTTTATTAAAGCAAAACAGCTCGAATCTGATCTGCCGGATAAAGCCTATGATGCCTATGCCACTGTAAAAAAAGAGGCGAAGGATCCTGAACTTGCTGCAGATGCACTGCTTCGTGCTGCTCTCTTTGCCCAGAGTTCATCCTTTGGAAATAGTGATGACATGCATCAACAGGGTGAGATTAAAGCGCACGATACTTTTAAACAGCTTGAACAACAGTATCCAGAATCTAAAGCCGGAAGGTATGCAAAATCTGCGAATCTCAAAGAGCTTATTGAAACCAAGATAGATAGACGAAACTCCACAAAATGGAATTATAAATTAGTAGACGGCCTCGTAGCCATGACGGGGAGAATATCCAGTTTTAGTTACTGGTTTGCACTGCTAATTATTGCCATTCTAGTTAAATCGATCACAATGCCTCTCACGCTAAAAATGTATAAAAGTCAGCGTGAAATGCAGCGTATCCAGCCCATTCTGAAAGATTTACAGGATCAGTATAAGAACGATAAAGTAGTTCTAAATCAGAAAGTGATGGAATGCTACAAGGAACACGGAGTTAACCCTTTCGCGAGCTGCCTTCCGATGTTTATTCAGCTTCCGTTCATGATCTGGGTCTACAATACCATTCGCCTGTACGAATATCACTTTGCAAATGGCAAGTTTCTCTGGATTGGCAGTTCACTTGCTCATCAGTTTCCAACAGTGCTTGGCGGAAATATGAGCCAGTTCGATATTCCTCTTTTGTGCCTGTACGCAGCAAGTAACTATGTGACGATGAAACTGACTCCAGCGACTGATCCACAGGCTGCTCAGAGTCAAAAAACGATGTCAGTGATGATGACTGCAATGATGTTTTGGATGTTTCTGCAGTACAGATGGTCAGCCGCATTCATATTCTACTGGCTCATGATGAATATCTTCTCCGCCTGGCAGCAGTACACTTATATCTACAAACCGAATAAAGTGAAACTCTCCGCTGCAGGGGAAGCCATTTTACTCCCAAAAGTAAGTACAGCGTCGAATGGAGCGAAGGCTCCCAGGCTGACAACACCTATTCCGGGGGGCACAGCGTCACGACCGAGGCCACGTCGTAAGAAGTAGCATTAAAATCGCAGCCATGGAATGTTAGAGTGAGCGGAAGTAAGGTTTCGGTCATGGTTTGCAATCGCCCCAATATAAGGGCAAAGGAGAGAGCAATGACAGCTGAAGAAAATGGAACTTCTTTGGGAGAATCCGAGCAACCCGTCTCTATAGATACCACGGAACTGAATGCGGATCAGCGGCAGGCGGTTTGTCTGCTTGAAGAAGTATGCGTCGCTAGCGGCCTGGATTGCGCACCGATTGTACGTTCGCTGCAGGGTGCTTACATCTATATCGATCTTGCTGGGTCGGATGCACATATCACCTGGGGTCGCATGGGGCACTCTCTGGATGCTCTTCAGTTTCTATGCAATTTAATTATCTCTCATCGTGTCTCTACGGATGTACGGATAGTCCTGGATTCAGACAACTATCGGCAGCGACGTGCACATGCCCTTGAAGAAAAAGCTCTAGAGATTGCCCGCGAAGTTAAGGAACGGCAGGAAGAGGCTGAGTTCGAGCCACTTCCATCGCATGAACGAAGACTCATCCATACCCTTCTAGCTGAAGACCCTGATATAACTACCTACAGTGAAGGGGACGATCCTGACCGTCATGTAGTCATATCACCCAAACGACGATAGTGTATCAACAATAATTTGCATTAAATTAAAACACGGACAGTATAATCTGCCGTGTTTTTCTGTCTATATAGTTTTTACATACTCCAGCTATGTGGATATTTTCCATCATCGAGATCCAAGGCAGCACGAGTCAATAAGAGTGGGTGAAAGGTATCTACCATTACTGCTAACTCCTCGGTACGTTTTTTTCCGATACTCGCTTCCACCGCGCCTGGCTGTGGGCCATGCGGGAGCCCTGAGGGATGCAGAGTGATGGAACCCTCTTCAATACCACGCCTGCTGGCAAAACTCCCATTGACATAGTAGAGCATCTCATCGCTTTCCAGGTTACTATGATTATAGGGGATTGGAACGGCATCGGGGTGGTAGTCCAGCATACGTGGCACAAAGGAACAGACTACATAGTTGTGCCCCTCGAATGTCTGATGTGTAGGGGGTGGCTGATGGATGAGCCCTGTGATCGGCTCAAAATAATTGATATTAAAAGCCCAGGGATAGAGATAACCATCCCATCCTGCCACATCTAACGGATGGTAGTCGTAAATATAGGCGGTGAGATTCCAACGGGCTTTAAGACGCACTTCAAACCGCCCCTTTAAACGATGTGTAATGAGTTGGTGTGGAACCCTAATATCTCTCTCATAGTACGGCGCATGTTCCAGAAGCTGTCCATACTCGTTTCGAAAACGCCGAGGTATTTCAACGGCAGAAGATGATTCGATGACCAGTACTCTCGCCTCACCAGGCGCAAATATCTGTCGGTAGATTACTCCACGAGGGATCACAAGATAGTCGCCAGCGCTGAAGGCAAGCGTACCAAACATGGTCTCCAAGTGGCCGCTCCCTTCATGGATGAACAGCAGATCGTCACCATCTGCATTCTTGTAGAAGTATTCCATGGGGCACTCTGGCCGACAGATACCGATGGAGACATCCGAGTTCATTAATAGCGGAATTCTGCCTGAGATAGGGTCACCTGATGCGGGTATGTTTTGAGCCTTCACATGATGGTGCCGCAGAGGTTCCTCAGCAGCGATTTCGGGCTTTAAACTCCCGATGAACTTATATTCTGCAATTTGAGTAGGAAGGTTGGCATGGTAAAGGATGGAGGCGATGCCCGAGAATCCCTTTGTACCAAAGACTTCTTCGAAGTAAAGCGATCCATCAGGCTGTCGAAACTGCGTATGGCGCTTCGCAGGCACCTCTCCTAACTGCACATATCTTGGCATTTTTACCTCCTAAGCCCTCCCCCTCTCCCATCTTGCTCGCATTGCTCGCAAAGGAGAGGGGGGTGGCGTAATCAGAAATCTCCGCCCATGCAGGCAGGTATTACCCTCACTCCCATCCCCTATCCCACACAGTGGGAGAGGGGAGACTAATGTGTTTAGCTCCCCCTTCACCCCGAAGCTTCGGGAGAAGGGGGTTGGGGGGATGAGGGCATAACCGGAGATGGGCTTCACAATTCCAGCTCGGGTTTCAACCCGGGGAGACAAGTCACACAACTGTGTTTTCTAGGATTCCAATACCTTCTATTTCTAATCGCACCATATCGCCTTCCTTCAGCCAGGGATACGTTCCTGGTGGGAATTCCGTGATGCAGCCTGTGCCGACTGTACCGGAACCTATGAGGTCTCCTGGCATTAAACGTGTGTTTCGGGAAGCGTGCGAGATCAGTTCGGCAAAGGTCCAGTGCATATCCCTGCTATTACCCTGGGAGTACTGTCGGCCATTCACATAAGCAGTCATGTTAAGAGCTATACGATTTCCTCGCATACTATCTGGGATAAGGAATGTCCGAATCTCTGCTGGGGTAACTAAATGAGGCCCAATACTGGTGGCAAAATCTTTTCCTTTTGAAGGGCCTAGACCAACTTTCATCTCGGCGCGCTGGATATCTCGCGCACTCCAGTCGTTAAGAATAGTATAGCCTGCGATATAGCTATCCGCACCACAGACAGGTATGTCGCTGCCGTCTCGGCTTATGATTATTGCCAGTTCCAATTCAAAGTCGAGTTCGTTCGTCTCAGGCGGCTTATGAATGGGTGCGTTATGCCCGACTATCCCAGCAGTGTTTGAGAAATAGAAGGCCGGAGCTTCGTACCACTCAGAAACCATCTCAAGCCCGCGGTTCTTGCGAGCATTGCGAACATGCTGCTCAAACACATAGAAATCACGGAAGGAATGTATGTTATTCGGAATTGGCAGCGGCATTATATGGTCACCTCTTCAGAGAGTCCCTCGAAGATACTGCTCACGCTCTATTGCTTCAAAGAGAGCCTTGAAATTTCCTTTACCAAAGCTCTGTGAACCATGGCGTTGTATAATTTCAAAAAAAACGGTTGGCCGATCCTCAACAGGTTTGGTGAATATCTGCAGCAGGTAGCCTTCTTCGTCTCTATCTACCAGGATACCGAGTTCTGCCAGGCAGTTGATGTCCTCCTCGATATACCCTATTCGCTGCGGGAGGAGGTCGTAGTATGTCTGGGGAACGCGCAGGAACGAGACGTCATTATCGCGAAGCGTTGTGACAGTCTTGATGATATCGTTGGTTGCGAGTGCAATGTGCTGCACACCTGGGCCGCCGTAGAACTCCAGGTACTCTTCGATTTGGGAGCGTTTAAGTCCTTCCGCAGGTTCATTGATAGGGAATTTTATCCGACCGGAACCGCTCTGTACCACTTTTGACATCAGAGCAGAATACTCGGTGCTGATATCTTTATCGTCGAAGTGTGCCAGTTGTGAAAATCCCATTACTCGTTCATAGAATCCCACCCATTTATCCATCTGCCCCTCTTCAACATTCCCCACCAGGTGATCTATGGAGGTAAGATATGCAGGATGAAATCTTCTGGAGCCATATCGTTCAGGATCTAGTGGAAGGTATCCAGGCGCGAAAACACCATCGTATTCATCTCGATTCATGAAAGTGTGGGTAGTATCGCCATAAGCTAAGATGGACGCCGTTTTGTAGATTCCGAACTCATCTTCGAGCTTCGATGGAGGTGTAATACCTATCGCTCCGCGGGAAAGAGCAGATTCGTAAGATCCTGCTACGTCATCAACTTCGATGGCAATATCCTGAACACCATCTCCGTGTTTAGCGAGGCGGGCATTGCCGGGATGGTCTTCTCGCAAGGGAGAGGCAAGTACAAAAGTAATATCGCCCTGGCGCAGTACGTATCCGGCTTCATTTCGCAGTCCCGTCTCCAGTCCGCCGTAACCTACGACATCAAAGCCAAAGGCGTTTCGATAAAAATAGGCGGACTGGCGTGCGTTTCCGACGAAGAACCTGAGATGATCTATGCGGCGCAACGGCATAATATCCGTAACCATAGGTGCCTCCTTGTGGAGCTGAAACGGGTGGTGGGGATTTCAGACACACATTCTGTATTATTGGTATTTCATTTACATATTACTACGATTTATTTTCACTGTTTTGCGCCATAATGGGTGGTGAGTTGGTCTGAATTGGGCTTATCTATAGACATAGACCACATCATGGTGTAGAAGCTGATAGCATCTCGCCGCGGAGAGCTGCCTGCATCTGGGGGTCTGATGCAAGCTTTGCAGCAATGCGAAGCCTGTCTTTATTCTGCGGTATCAGCGCACTGATACCGCTGAAAGACGCGTGACGATTCCGCTCCATGGCGACGCAGTGATTCCGGCGGTATCCGCGCACCGCACAACGCGACTAATCGTTCTTTACTGATTTCAGGTAAGCGGCTCGAAGCATGAGGAGGAACTTTCGTTGGTGCAGTTTCGATCAGCCGGACGGTCGTGTTGACTGCGGTACTAATTCGCGTTCGGTAAATGGTGCGAGCCGAAGCTCAGCTACGGCTTGGCGTCGAGAAAGTCGTTCACTATTGGGACGATGACGGGCATGCGCCGCATCAGCGTCACGTGATTGGTTGGTGGGCACTGCCCTTTCCGCGGACAGGATGCTCCCCATGCGCTAATAGAACTATACCATTTACCTATCTAAAATACAATATATTATGACGTTGAATCCGTTTTGTTTGTAAAAGAAAAGCATGTTTCGCATCCTTATAAGTCGGGATAAAAAAAATGGCAGGAGCGATTCTTTTATCGTTCCTGCCATTTCATGAATGTGAGAGCACTGGGACTCGAACCCAGGGCCCACGCCTTAAAAGGGCGTTGCTCTACCGACTGAGCTATGCTCTCAGATGCAAGTCTATGGTACCCCAAAGGAGCCGATGTGTCAACGACAAACAGGCACTTCGGCACATTTTGGGTAAAAATATTAGCTCAATCGTTTACGAATCGTGCGTTCCAGTACATCGTTGAATAGGATAGTCTGCTCACGGGCTGGGCCGACAGAGAGAGTACCAATCGGAATTCCCGCTAGCTCCTCCACACGCTTCACATAGTTACAGGCATTTAAAGGCAAATTCTCGAAACTCCGTATCGCACTCAGATCCTCACTCCAGCCTGGCAATGTCTCGTAGATCGGTTCGATATCCGTACGGAAAGGCAGATCGGAAGGAAGCTGATCCAGCGTCTCGCCAGATTTTGTACTATACCCCACCCCGATCTGTACACTATCGAGGCCACTCAACACATCCAGATGCCCTAGAGATAGGCAGGAGAGCCCATTCACGCGAGCAGAATACCGCAGTACCACTATATCAAGCCAACCGCAACGGCGAGGCCGGCCTGTGGTCGTTCCGTACTCGTGGCCTTTTTCTCGAATATAGCTGCCCGTTTCATTATCCAGTTCCGTGGGGAATACTCCTTTACCAACCCGAGTTGTGTACGACTTCGCTACTCCTATCACTGCATCTATCATGGTTGGGCCAACCCCAGTGCCAATACACGCCCCGCCAGCAATGGGATGTGAAGAAGTGACATAGGGGTAAGTTCCCAGATCAAGATCGAGCAAAGTGCCCTGTGCACCTTCAAATATCACACCAGAAGGTGTTTTCGCTGCCTCGAATACCAGCCCGGCAATATCCTGTACATAAGGTTTCAGCTCAGCGGCATACCTGGAATACTCTGCAAGAATCTTTCCTGCATCTAGCGGCTCCGCACCGTAGACTTTTGTGAACAGTGCGTTCTTCTCAGCTAGTACCGTGTTGAGCCGTGCTTCAAAACGCGCCGGATCCACAAACTCACCCATGCGTATACCGATGCGTGTCGCTTTATCAGAGTACGCCGGCCCTATTCCACGGCCCGTGGTGCCGATCGCGCTATCACCCCGGCGCGATTCCTGAAAATCATCCTGCAGGCAGTGATACGGTAGAATCACATGTGCCGATGCCGATATTTTGAGGTTCTTAAAATCGACACCGCGAGATTTCAGACCGCTGAGCTCTTTGACGAGAACTCCCGGATCGACCACCACGCCATCTGATATCACACATAGGATGTTCGGATTGAGAATGCCTGCGGGGATGAGGTGGAATTTATATTCTTCGGAACCTACAGTGACTGTATGGCCGGCATTGTTACCGCCGCCATAACGTACCACCATTGCCGCGTCCTGTGCCAGGAAATCGACTATTTTGCCCTTAGCTTCATCGCCCCATTGCGCACCAACAATTACTATATTTGCCATAGAATCGCCCTCCGTCAGCTAGGGCGAGAGGCTCGCCGCTGGCTGCGTACGAACCTCCCTTTTCCCTCTGCCAGGAGATGTGAGAGGGGATTCGGAGGCGAAATATGATCCCCTAACTATCAGGGGCCTGGCTAAACACAGGTAGAATTATAACCCGACTCTTTCGTTTTGTCAAGTCTTTCGGTACCAAACTAACATGGAGGCAGGCTGATTTTCCCAAGGATGGCTGGCCCGGATGCGCCCGTAGCAGAAGGGACATTTGAAGGGCGACCGTGGAGAGTCTCATACGCTAGAAACGCAAACGCAGCAGCTTCTTTAGCTGCATCCGCCATTCCGAATTCTGAGTGGTTTGTTATGCGGGCAGGCGATAACCTCTTTGTTAGTCCTTCGACCAGTACCGGATTCCGCACTCCACCTCCACCAAGTATCACTGTTTGAATCTTGCCGTGCGGACTGAGCCACTTCTCATACGCCAGCCCGATTGTTTCAACAGTGAATGCTGTGGCTGTCGTCAAAATATCTTTCGAATTGCAGCCAAGTCTAAGAGCATCTTGATAGAACCACTCAGCCATTTCAGCACCGAATAGTTCTCTTCCGGTCGACTTCGGGGGA
Organism: Chthonomonadaceae bacterium; assembly: GCA_025352825.1. Classification (GTDB taxonomy): domain Bacteria; phylum Armatimonadota; class Chthonomonadetes; order Chthonomonadales; family Chthonomonadaceae; genus JANXSG01. The sequence continues at coordinate 21,702 of JANXSG010000126.1, forward strand.
GGAAGGTGCAGATATACCATTTCCAGATATCTATTCAAAATAGTCGTCTGAACTTTCCCCCTGCCCGCAAGCTGCCCATCCAAATCCATCTTCAACCGGCCCTCCGTTACCCTATATGCCAGCGCATCCAAGAGCATATTACCGGGGCCAGTATCAAAGGCAATTACATCCTGCAGAGTTCCTCCTGCGATCAGATAGGTGACGTTTGCAATCCCTCCTATATTCTGGACTGCACGCGTCTCTTCCGAAGATGCAAACAGAGCGAAATCGACGAACGGTACCAGCGGAGCTCCCTGACCGCCAAGAGCCATATCGGCGGAACGAAAGTCTGAGATGACTTTGCAGCCCGTTCGAGCCGCAATCACACTCGCATCCCCGATCTGGCATGTTCCTCTGCCCATACCGCCGCCTATCAATAATCCATTCGGTTCATGCCATATCGTCTGTCCATGAGATGCTATCGCATCCACCTGCGCAATAGTAAGACCGGCAGACGTGTATGCATCAACGGCGGCCTTTGCAAACTTCTCTCCTGCAAGCGTATGGAGCGCGACTACCGACTGCAGCGGGGCGTCTGGGCGACACAACCCTAAAATCGACTCGTGCAGATATTCTGGCCAGTCTACAGATATATGTGAAATTAACTTCCACTGATAACTTCCGGGAACGCCATTAATCTCCATAACCGCCACATCGATACTATCTACAGAAGTCCCGGACATCAGCCCGATAATCAGCATTTCTCACCTCGCAAGCCAGAAGAATCAATACTATGCCTCGTCGATCCAGACGACTGCCCCCTCGCTTACCAACGCCTTTAACTTTTTCTGGCTTTTTCGAATTTCAGTGTCTCCGCCTTTCGCAACTACAAACAGTACCCGGTCAGTTTCAATGACTACAGCATCCAAGAGATTAGCAGCAGGTATTATCGGAGTAGAAGCGCCTGATGAAATCGCCTTAATGAGTCGCGGTGCTGGTTCGATCTTGCTCTTCTTGAATGCCAACATTTTATATGCAGCATCCAGTCGATTTTGCAGCCACATAATATAGATTACTGCGCCCACTAGAGCAGCAAGGAGAAACATTAAAATAAATTTCATTAGTTACCTATTGGAGCAATCCAGCCATTTATTGCTATAAAACGCATATTTTAGCTATAATTAAGTATCAGGATGCATTTCTGCATCTCAATCATGAACAAACGAGGTGGTTACATTGCCGACATACGGCTATCAGTGCAAATCGTGTAAGTTTGAATTTTCGGTGTTTCAAAACATGAAGGACGATCCCATAAAGATCTGTCCCGAATGCCAGAGCGAAGTCGTACGGTTGCTATACCCTGTTGGAATCGTATTCAAAGGTTCAGGATGGTACATCAACGATTCACGTAAACCAGAATCTAAATCTGATTCCAATGGCGATTCGACTGCGGAGAAAGCGGAGAAATCTGATTCGTCATCGAAAGATTCAACTTCTACTGATTCATCCGCTAAAGAATCTACAGCCAAAAAGGATGATTCGTCCTCATCGAATACAGAATCAACTCCCAAAACAGATACTTCCATCAAAAAAGAACCCGCCGCCGCCTCTGCACCGAAATAGCAGAAGCCAATTGCTGGGCACTGAAAGACCCGACGTTACTTATGTTCCGAAAAACAACTGCCGCCTCTACTCCTCCTGGAAGGAATATTGGCGGCAGTATATTTTAATCTCGAGCAAATTCAATTCATCAGCGCTTACTGTCGATGCGCATATGGCCGGATTTCGGATCGTAACTGACTTTGACATCCAACGAATCGCGTACAAAAGAGAGCGGAACGATGGTTCTGCCTCGTTCAAGGGTAGCCTTTGATTCCATTTTGATGGCCTGATTGTTCACCTTCGCATCGGTCTTCCCAACATGGAATTCAACTTCGCGGGTGCTATTGTACGCGTGAACCGTCTTCGATTTACCATACCATTTAACTGTGCCGCCCGTATGCTCAAAAATAGCCCTAAATGGAGCGAAAGGCAAGCCATGTTCTACACGAGGCTGCACATCGAATGCAATTTTAGAATCGTCGAAAGCAACTTCAAACGTGCTGGCAGAAATACCGTTCAATGAACCCGCGCCTACCAGGGCCTTCTGAGGTGTTACCGAAGCTCGTGGCTGCACTGTTTTGAAGTGAGCTAATGGTGTGGCAACCACTGAAACAAGTACCGCATTTGGCTGAACAGCAATACTTGCTGGCCGATGCAGTCGGAGTGGCTGGCGCAGGATTCCCAGAGATTCGGCAGATATAGCAGAAGAATTAACTCGATCTGTCGGTTCCGCAAGAAGAGCCATCAACATCGGCTTGACCGCAGAGATATGTGCAGATTTAAAAGCAGATTTGATTGCAGTGGCAGGGCTTTTGAACTGTTCGGGTCGCGAAGCGATGGATCGCATTTTTATGACATCGTAAAATCGTAGATTAGATTCGTGAGCAACTACCATTCTTTGAAGGACGCCTGTTCCTTGGACAGTACCTGCAGAAGAAGCTGGATCAGAGGAGGATGCCACTGCCCTTGCAATCTGAATTGCTTTGGGCTGAACCGCAGTGCGAGTAGCAGTTTTACTGAGATCGGGTGTTTCGGTCTGGCGTGTCGTAAATCCGCCAGTATTGTTCACACGTACCTTCAGCTCTACTCCTTTCACTTCATTCGTGGTATCGCCATCAAAAGCTTTCACACTTAGAACATGCGCCCCATTCGAAGTAGTGGAGCTGTCCCAATTATAAACGAATGGAGCATAATTGGTGAGTGAAAGAAATTCATTATCCAGGAAGAACATAACATACGGATTATGGATCGAGCTATCGACGCTGATCTGGATGGGAACCACTCCTTGCAGGACAGCATTTTTCTTAGGAAAGATAGTGCGTACCAGTAGGTTGTTTTCTTCCGGCGTAACTTTAAATCTAGTGGTTGCAGACGCGGTGTTTCCATCTTTATCTACCGCTTTTACTAGCATTTCATGCGATCCCTCGGTGATAAGAGATCCATCCAATGCAAAACTGATCACACCATGGGTATCCACAGTCCGCACTGCTTGGCGCTTGATCAGCGTACCATCCATATAGAGTTCTACGGAGCAAATATTAGAGCCGCTAAAATTTACATCGAGGTTTAGGGCGTCGCCAGAGTACGCCGTTGGAGCAGCGAGTGAGAGCTGAAGTCCTTTAGCTGCAAAGTACGGAGCCGGCTCTGCGGATGCTGGAGATACCGCACCGCTCAGTGCGAGACTACTTCCTGCCGCGAACGCTACTAGACATGCCATCCTCTTCATCAAATTGCCTCCCTTATCATAATGGAATCGAACTTCAACTGTTCATAATCCTTGTGTCATTCTCGCTGCTCAAGAGCGCGAGTTATTTCTTATGTACTGATTGTTCAGCTTAAGCCGCAGTTTATTATTAACTGTCAGAAAGTCATCATCGTGGTACTGTATAGTTAACTGAGATAGTTCCGTTTCTAGGGGATCGTCCGAAGCCTCACAAAGGTAACATATATGATAAGGATTGTCAAGTGTTTATAAAACTATTTTTCAAAAAAAACGGTGGAAGAGGGAACTCTTCCACCATTTGCTGGGTCTGTATTTGCCCAAGTTAAATTCTACTCTTTATCTTTTGGGGTTGAAGGAGTGGGAGCAGGAGCTATGGGGGGAGCCGATTGACGTTCCAGACGGCGCTGAGATTCTTCTGCTTTTGCTTTTGCCACTTTTGCCGCCATCTGATCCACACCCTTTTTACCCATAGGATTGTTGTCGAAATAGGTTGGAGTGACTTCGATAGAGTTGGGGTCAAATGCTTTTTCTTTGGGCGCTGTGGAGTGGCCGCCCGCCGCGCCTTGTTTCTTTGCAATTTTCATCCCCGCATCGCGTTTAGACATCATCTCTTTCATGCGAGCTTTGTTCGGGTCTTCTCCGTGTGTCACAGGCGTGCCGGTGCTGGGAGGTGGTTCGGGAGGCCCTGGCGGAGGCGGTGAGACCATCTTACCCAATCCCACTAGCGCCAGCAAAAGCACTATCACCAACACTATCGATGTTGGAGTAAATTTGTTACGTCCCATTTAAAATAAATCCTCTCTCGGCGGTTGATACCACCTATATCCAGTCATTATAATAGCGAAATGAGCATGTGTCAAGAATGGACTCATTTAACATTCAATTTCTCCGATCAGGTAGTGGGCAGTGCAGATGCCAATGCAGCGCGTGCGTCATGTTCAGATAGTACTCTTGCTTCCGCTACATAGAAACTTGCCAGAGCCTGCCCGTGCCATATCGAGACTCGTGCACTTCGGATATCCCAGCCTAACGAAGATAGCGCTTCACACGCCTCATAGAGCGCTCCGTGAATGTTGCTTCCGCTGATTTCAACCACGGTGAGTGAATCACTAAGATCATTACGAATGGACTGCACCGTCCATAGCGGGATACTTTGCCCAGAATTTCGGACAGGTGGGCGGAAGTTATGTTTCTTCTTACTCAGTATGTCTTTTACTAATAGTTCTCCTTTGAGCACAGTGTTCAGATAGTTTGATATCTCTCGTCGCTTACCAGAAGATAACTGCCTTCCACGATAGTCTATGAGCAGAGTATCCAGTGCAATTCTATCGCGGTCTGTTACCCTCGTAACGATCTGTGTACTGTGTACATCGATATCGCAAGCATAGAGTACTCCAGCAATTTTGGCAAGCAGTCCTGGGCTGGGATCATCGTATGTGCAAACCGTCATTTCTGTGATGGTACTATCTGGTTCGTCGCTAAAATCGATAACAATCTGCCCTTCGCGCACCATCCTTACAAAATTTATATGCAGCCCAATCTGTGTGAGGCTGTGATTCAAGAGATAGTACGGAGGCATTGCTTGCACATGTTCCCCAACCTCAGCTTCAGGTAGATTCTCTAGTGAAAGATCTTTTTGAAGCCGACGCCTGGCACGCGCTACGGAAGCATCGTCGTACCGGACTGGCTCTTCATCACTTAGCACAGCAGCTGCTCGCCGCCATAAATCTCTTAAGAACCGACCTTTTACCTGAGTCCATACTCCTTCCCCTACGGCGCGTGTATCTGCATATGTTAGCAAGTAGAGCATATTAAGTTTGTCAAGATCATCTACTACGGCCGTGAAATCCCGGATCGTCTCTTCCAGGTTGATATCACGTAAACGAGATGTTTCCGCCATGACGAGATGCTGCCGTACAAGAAATCTTACATTGTTTGCTGCTTCTGCCTCCCAACCCATCCGTCTGCAGACTTCAATTACGAGTTCTTCGCTGACTTCGGAATGAGGCCTTCCGGGAAACGCCTTACCGCTATCATGAAGCAGCGCCGCCATAAAAAGATATTCTGGGTGAGGCAGTTCTACCAGGATTCGATGCATCTCCGCTTGCTCTTCATTTAGATCGGAATGTAAAAGCTCTTCCAGGTGTTTTACTACATACAGGGAGTGCTGCCCTACAGTGTGGTCGTGAGATGGATCGTACGGGATAAGGTTCATCAATCGTCCGAATTCCGGCAGATACCAGCCCAGTATTCCGATATCCCCCATCATCTGCACTATATTGTAAATTTTACCCGGCTGCGAAATAATACGCCTAAAAACTTTTCCTGCTGAATCTGTATCTAAAAGTTTGGGACACTCTTGCAGTAGTGAGACTGTCTTCTGTTCAAGAGCTTCACTGAAATTAAGGTTATATTTTTGTGCTAATTCGCATCCCCACAGCATCCACATCGCATCATCCGATGCGAGTGCATCGTTGGCAGGCACGATCTCCTTATTTATGCAGTCGAGACCAATACCAAGAATATGGCGGCTGTTTTCAGTACGGCGCATCACTTGCCCAGCTACTCTTCGGATAACTGCTAAATCCTGATAGAGCTCAGCCATAAACAACTCGACTGGAGGAGTATTTTCATCCTGATTCGCACCTTCTGACTTATACCCAAGGAGATCAGCAATCTCTTCCTGGCGTGTAATTACCAAATGATCGCGTTCCGCTCCCGTGATGGCATGGAGAAGATTCCGAACTTGAAAAAGTCTCTCTTTTGCGAGCGCCAGCCTTGCAATATCAGCTGGAAGTACATT
>JANXSG010000154.1 GCA_025352825.1 Chthonomonadaceae bacterium
CCCGCTCGCGATAGAGTTGGCGGCAGCCCGGGCTCAGGTGCTAACCCCTGCACAGATGCTGATCCACCTCCATCAGCGTTTCGATTTCCTCGTCTCTCGCAAGCGCGACGTGAGTAAACGGCACAGAACGCTGCATGCGGCAGTGGACTGGAGTTACCAATTATTATCGCCGGAGTTGCAGCGCTTCTTCTGCCGCCTTTCGGTCTTCCGGGGCGGCTGGAGTGTGGAGGAGGCAGAGGCGGTATGCGAGGAACCGCTCGCGCTGGAATATCTGGCCCAGCTCCGGGAATGCTCGCTTGTGCTTTCTGAGGCAGGTGAGATAGGGATGCGGTTCCGTGTGCTCGAGACACTGAGAGAATTTGGAGAGGAGCAGTTATCCATAGAAGAAGTCATTTTCTTAAAGAGACGACACCTCGAATGCTTTCTGCGACTGTCCGAACAATACAATGGGAATTTTGATGTGGCGCCGGACAACTTCCGGGCTGCGTTAGAATGGAGCAAGGCGGGGGGCAATGCGCAGGAGGGATTGCGGTTAGCGGAAAGGTTGTGGCATTTCTGGTGGTATGGGGGATATCTGAGAGAAGGCGTAGAACACCTTACAAACTTGTTGTCAAGAGAGGAAAATAAAGGTTCAACGATAGATCGGGCTGAAGCGCTCTTTGGGAAAGCATGGATGGCCGCTGTACAGGGGGAAGTGGCAGAGGCATGCGCTCTTTATGAAGAAAGCCTGGATATCTACCGGCAGTTGAAAAATAGGCTCGGTATTGCCGGGGTGCTGAACGCGCTCGGTGATACCGTTAGGCGTATTGGGAGGTATGAAGAGGCTCGGTCCATGCAAGAGGAGAGCCTGGCTCAATGCAAAGAGTTGGACAACCGCAGCGGAATGAGTTCGGCGCTACGTGATCTTGGAGACCTCGCTTTGCAACTCGGCAATTATGCAGACGCGCGACGGTTTTATGACGAAAGCAGCGCGGTTGTTGGAGCAATATGCTCAATGAGAGTTCTCAGATTCGCAGAGATAGCCTTGCTGGAAGGTGACTATGCGGAGGCGCGTCGGCTTGGCGAAGCGTCGGTGGTAGAACGTCAGAATTCACCGCAGCGATTAGGCGAGGCTCTCCTGATCGTGGCCGGTGCAGCCATGTATCAGCACGACCTGCCCCTAGCTTACTCGCAGTGTCGTGAAAGTTTAGTCCAGTTTCACAAGATTGGGAGTAAGCCCTTCATCGCGAAGGCGCTCAGGCGGTTTGCCTATCTTGCCGTAATGCAAGGACGGTGGGAGCGAGCCGCTCGACTATTGGGCGCAAACCAGTCCCTATGCCAAACTTTAGGCATGCCCCTTCCTCCCTGCGAGCGCGACGAGTCTGAGCAAAACATTGCTTCTGTGCGACAGGCGCTCGCGGAAGACGCCTTTGCTGCGGCGTGGGCAGAGGGAAACGCTATGACCTGGGACCAAGCCGCAGATCTCGCTCGGCAGTCGGGATAACAAAACCTGAACAACCTTTCTGTTCGAGCCTCCTTTGATAGTTCGTTGATACCTGCCTGTTATAGTGAGACATAGAAGAAACCAGGAACATATTCAGCGTCCCGAGGTTTCTCGAACTAGGGAGGACATACCACAATGAATCGACGTTTTTTCATCACGACGGCAGTCGCCGTGCTTGCGGCAGGCGTTCTGCTGAATGGTCCCGTCCGGGCTCAGGCAATCAACTATACCCTCACTGACCTCGGCGCGCTCGCCCCCTCTGGCAGAACGGCTGCCAGAGGTATCAACGACAGCGGCCAGATTACGGGCAGCTCTGATCTAAAGGCAGGTTATCCGCATGCGTTTATCTGGGTTCCTAACGGCCTCAACCTGACGACAGGCTCGATGAAGGACCTGGGCCTTTTAAGCGGCGGCAATATCACATTCGGCCAGGCCATCAATGCATACGGCCAGGTCGCCGGATATTCAGGCAGTAAGAAGAGCTTCAGCACCACATTTCCGACAGCAGCGCGCTGGAATGTGGATACCTTCGGCAACGTGCTGTCTATTGACACCATTAAGCCCTTGGGCGGTTCCCAATGTCAGTCTTACGGTATCAACGACGCGGGGCAGGTCGTCGGGTGGTCCTCCGTTACCAAATCCACGGGAGGCATGCATGCCTTTCTCTGGACAAGCGGCTCCATGGTAGATATCGGCGGTCCGCCCAGCGGCTCGGACTGGCGCAAAGCGCTGGGAATAAACTCGAACGGTGTGGTGGTAGGACTGGATGGGCTGATGGGCTGGTACCGCCGAACGCCTTCCGACACGGTCCCTACGGAGCTGCCATTTAATTCCAATGCGGTGAACGTAGACGCGAATAATCACGACATCATCGCGGGATCCGCTAACGGACAGGCTATCCTCTACGATCTGACAGCCGGGGCGTTTGTGCTTCTGACCTCAAACGCCAGCTGGGGCGGCATTTACAGCGAGGCACTGGCGCTGAACTCGCTCGGCCAGATGGTAGGCCAATCGAGCGTGGGGCCGTTTGTTTACAATCCGAGCAATGGAATGCAGGCGCTCAGTGGAATGTTCCTACAGCCGGTAGGCCGAACGTGGGTACTGGATACAGCCACCGGCATCAACAACCGGGGCCAGATTTGTGGTTACGGCTACACCACGGACACAGGCAGCATCACCAAAGTGTTCCGTGCCTTCCTCCTCACCCCCAATCCGTAGTAAGCATGGCGCAAACAGAGTCAGGCGGCCGTCGACTCGACAATGTCCCTGCACTATCGATGGGGTTCGGCCCGCGCTAACTCTCCACCTGTATCAGCGCTTTTCAGACATGTCGGAGAAAGTCCATTCTCCGACACGTTTCCCTGCCCGTACCCCTTCCACATGTCGGAGAATTTGTCGAAAACAGGCGTCCAGCAGTTGCCCTCCAGCGTCCAACCATCGTACGTGCCGGATTCGAAATCTGCGAAGACGATGTCGTCTGAGGTTGCTCGTTTCGGCGGCTCTTGTCCAAGAACAGTGGACGGAGACATTGCAAGTCCGGTTGTAGTTAGTAGAAAGTTGCGTCGGTTCAAATGCTTTTCCTTGGTACGACATCAACGAAGTGAGAGACTAAATTGCTCGAAGCTAATTCTCCTGATTATCGAGTGGCTTGTAATGTTAACTCGCGTAACTTACTTGAAAAGTCTTTCCATTCTAAGGCTGGGCGCGAATCGTCACCGGGACGATTGCAGGTTACATGGTAAAAGCACATTCCTGTCTCACCACGCATGAGGCTAATACGTGACCAATCACCACATCCAGTGTTTCCAGCGTGAGTTAGCCACTTGACACCTAAGTCACTCTCGTACCAGATGCCCATTGCCGAACCATCCTGAGCGGCCCATGGAGCCGTATTCATCGTCTGCCGATTTTTAGTAGAGAGACCCAGAGAGCCCTTCAGAATACGGTATGTCACACCGGCGCGAAGACTATGAATGTATGTCATATCCTTCATGGAGAGACAGATGCCTCCACTTGGACTATTAGCAAGATAGGCGTTTGCCGTTATCGGACTAGGTATCTCTGTGTTTTCCTCGTTCTCCTCTTCAAGAGCCAATGGAGCAGGTATTGGAGGCTTTGAATAGACAGCCTTCTCTCCTGATCCTGGACAACATGGAGCAGCTGGCTGCCACAGGAGGCGCGAACGTGGTGCAGATGCTTATATCTCGTGTACCAACGCTGAAGGCGCTGGTGACCTCCCGCCAACTCCTGAGCCTCTCCGCAGAACGTCAGTTTGCCCTTACCCCCCTGCCCGTTCCTAATGGGGATGAAAGCCTGGAACGCCTGAGTGTCTTTGAAAGCGTGCAGTTGTTCATAGATCGAGCACAAATGATCAAGCCCGATTTCCGGGTGACAAACCAAAATGCTGCTTCGGTGGCGGAGCTGGTCAGCTGTCTGGAGGGCATTCCGCTCGCGATAGAGTTGGCGGCAGCTCGCGCTCAGTCATTGACTCCTGCGCAACTGTTAGTCCAGTTGGAGGAGCGTTTCCGTTTTCTCGTCTCTCATAAACATGATGTAAGTGAACGACACAGAACGCTTCATGCTGCGATGGACTGGAGTTACCGGCTGCTGTCACCTGAGTTACAGCGTTTCTTCTGTAGGCTGAGTGTATTCCGGGGTGGCTGGACAACGGATGCGGCGGAAGATATCTGCGAAGAACCGCTTGCCCTTGACTATCTAGTGCAGCTTCAGGAGAGCTCGCTGGCATGGGCCGATGATAAGGGCACGGAACTGAGTTTTCGAATGTTGGAGACGATGCGGGAGTTTGGAGAGCAGCAGCTATCAATAGAAGCGGTCATTCTATTAAGGCGACAACATCTGGACTATTTTCTGAGACTATCGGAACAGAATCAGTACGCTTTCTTGCAAGACCCGGATAATTTCCGGTGCGCGTTGGAATGGAGCAAAACCGGTGGTGATGCGCAGGCAGGTCTTCGCATGGCGGCAAGATTTGGAGGCACCTACTAGGAATTTGTAAGATGGTCTGCCGAAGTCCTCAATCATAGTACACATTCAAATATCGTATCTGAATGTGTCGACACCTCAATCGCACAAAGGAGAAATCTATGTTCAGCAGCACAACTGCAGTCTTATCACTCCAAAGGAGTACTCGAAGACTCTTGGCAGTTATTATTCTCGTACTCACGTTATCAACTCAGTATGCTGCTGCACAGGGCTCCTGGGTATCAGTCGCGGATGAACCTACCGCGCGTTATTTATTGGGTGCGGTTACCGGATTGGATGGTCACATATACGCAATTGGAGGCTCAATAAATGTCAATGAAGTGTTGGATGTGTTTGCAAATACATGGATAACAGCTTCGCCAATGCCTGTATCCGTTTTGAGACCGGCTGTTGTAGAGGACGCTAATGGACTTATCTATACCATTGGAGGCTACAACCCAGGCTTTTCTGTTGAAGATACAGTTCAATGTTTCGATCCAGAAACAGGAATATGGAGTACATTAACAGCAATGCCTACAGCACGTGTCCAAGCTGCTGCGGTATGTGGTGTAGATGGGCTAATATATGTGATTGGTGGATGGAATAATGTATTTCTTAATACCGTGGAAACTTATGACCCGAAGACAGGAGTATGGAGCTCTATAACTCATATGCCAACAGCAAGAGATGTGTTTACAGCTGTTTCCACAGGGGATAAAATATACGTCATGGGTGGCGAAACTAGTTCGACTTCCAATTCTAACATAGTTGAGGTATACAATATAACCACAGGCACTTGGTCCACTGCACCACCAATGCCTACTGGCAGGAGAGGACTTGCCAGTGCAATCGGGCCAGACAATAAAATATATACCCTAGGAGGTTTTCAAGGTTCATCAGCAGGTCTATCAGTTGTAGAAGCGTATGATATAAGCACAAATATATGGAATTCTGCAGCTTCGTTAGCTACAGGTCGCGGATATCTAGCAGCTTCAACTGGACCTGATGGTCGGATTTACGCAATAGGTGGTAATACTGGCTCTAGTGATTTAAATGCTGTTGAAGCTTATACGGTACAGGCCGCGCTGACACCTGTGAGTTCAATCACAGTTAACCCTATTACCGTTGCAGGTGGAAAGACTGCGACTGGTACTATTAAGATCAAGACAGCAGCTCCAACTGGTGGTGCTCTTGTCGCTCTCGCCAGTACGAACTCTGCAGCTCATATGCCTGTTACCGTAGTCGTTCCATCGGGAATGACGAGCGTAACTTTTACCATCACCACTGATCAGGTTCCCAGCAATGTAACTGGTGCAATCAAAGCGACATCTGGCGCTATCACCAAAAGTGTAAATCTCACCGTGCGGCCTGTGAGCGTTCAATCTGTGACGCTCGTGCCCAGTGCGATAACCGGTGGAGGTATCTCTATCGGAGTAGTTACACTTGAAGAACGATCGACGATTGGTGACACGACCGTAACGCTTTCCAGTAATAATGGCAGTGTTGCCGGCCCGCTCGTTGCCAGCATCACTATACCAGAGGGATCAAGCTCAGGCAGCTTCACTATCGGAAGTAATCCGGTATCGGCGAATACGGTAGTCGCAATCAAAGCAGCTGTCAACGGGCTTACCAAGAGCGCAAACCTCACCGTAAAAAGCCCGGCAATTCTCTCTCTCACTTTGACTCCCAGCGTCGTGAATGGTGGTGATAATGTAATCGGAGTTGTATTCCTTAATAGTCCGGCAGGGCCTGGCGGAAAAACGATCACGGTATTGAGCAACGATTCTGCAGCC
>JANXSG010000162.1 GCA_025352825.1 Chthonomonadaceae bacterium
CAGAGGCGTAAATGCAGTCTATGCCAATATCTGCTAAATAAACTCCATGAATTCCAATATGGCATAGAAAATTTGCTAATGCAGTGAATCGACACTCACTTCAATCTGAATCTCTCCTCAATATCTTTGGGAAGGGAACGAGATTTGCCGTCTGAGCCAATCAATACTTGTAGTGTCTCGCCTTCTGCAAGAAGTGTGTCCCCCCTATGGACAAGATAGGCCATCCGAAGTGTCCTTCTGGTAACTTCGACCGGGTGAATCGAGATAGTGATTTCATCATCGTATCTAGCAGATTGTCGGAATCGGCATTGACACTCCACTACAGGCAGAAACATCCCTTCCTTCTCCATCGCTGTGTAGTCGATGCCCCGCACTTTACAAAACTCGCTTCGCGCCGCTTCAAACCAGATGAAATAGTTCGCATGATGAGCCACCCGCATTTGATCCGTCTCGGCGTAGCGTACTCGGATATCATATTTCACAGTATTAGCACCGTGTATTGCATCACTCTTTTTATGTTTCATGCAGATTAGTTTACAGTAAAATTTGAGATGCTGGTTCAGTTGACGCAAAAATTATTTGGGTTAGCATCCGTACTGTGTCACCCGATAAGTGAATAAGAAACTTCTGTTACTGAATAGTCGTATAATTTGGTATACTCAAAAACATGGTTTCGATTATCAACATCTGATTTAACAACGAGTTTTCGAACCTCACATTCATGTTCCTTCGAATTCGAAACGCTGCTTTTAGTAGGTTTCATCAATGTTGTAAATAGGCGTGATATAGAAGGAGTTGCGCATGAGACGCAAAAACGATAACAGAGATAGTGCAGGCGCTTTTGATAACGAGCCGAAAAAAAACGAGCAAGAAACTCTCGATGATAAACATACTGCATCTCAGCCGTCCGAAATGCAGCTTCGTGCAATGTGGTTGCTTGATGAAATTATACGGCTGACATCACAGGAAGATCTTCGACTAGGGTATCTGCTCGCACTGCGTGAACAGCTCGAAACAGACGAATATATGATGGACGAAGCGAAAAAGGTAATCGCTGAGTTTGAAGAGGCCTATACAAAGCTCACCTCACCAGCAAATCGTATTGGAGTGTACCTGGGTAAAGTAGAACCGGATGACAAAAAGCCGGCAAGAAAAAGATTTGGTAAACCTGTCCCTTCTGCAGATCCTACAGAAGGACCATTTGTCAGAATTTCGCTGGGCGATCAGGAATATATTACGAATGTCGATCCTAAATTAGACTACTCCCTGCTGAAAATTGGGACTCAGGTTCGAGTCAATGAAGCATTTGCCGTGATTGGCGACCTGGGGTATGCTCCCGGCGGTCCTATTGTTAAAATCACAGAAATTCTGGAAGATAAACGATTACGGGTTTCTATGGATTCCCAGGGAATGCAGTCACGCGTAGTCTATCTGGGCGAACCGCTGATAGCTGAGAAGTTGAAAGCAGGCTCCGAAGTGCGCATGGAACCAAACTTCAAGGTGGCTATTGAACATTTTGCAGCCAAAGAGACCAATGACTACTACCTGGAAGATGTACCTATACTGCCGTGGGATAAGATTGGCGGGCAAGAAGAAGCGATTGGAGTCATCAAAGACGCTATCGAGCTGCCTCTGCTGCACCCTGAACTTTTTGCGCGATTTGGCAAGCGACCTTTGAAAGGTATTCTACTCTATGGCCCTCCAGGATGTGGCAAAACACTCATCGGCAAAGCCACCGCATACAATATCACACGTGAATATAGAAGTCGAACAGGTAAAGATGTCCGAGAGTATTTTATGTACATCAACGGGCCGAAGATTCTGAATATGTGGCTGGGTGAAAGTGAACGAATGGTTCGTGAGATATTCGCACTGGCTCGAGAGAAATCTAAAGAGGGAAACCTTGTATTCATCTTCATCGATGAGGCAGAGTCTCTGCTTAGAACACGCTCTTCCGGCAGATATATGAACATATCAAACACCATCGTCCCTCAATTCTGTGCCGAGATGGATGGTCTGGTAAGCCTTGAGAATGTAGTGGTCATACTTACATCGAACAGGCCTGACTATATCGATCCCGCCATCCTGCGCCCCGAGAGAATAGATCGCAAAGTCAAGGTGGTGCGTCCTGATCGACGCTCTACCAGAGATATCTTCAAAATTTACCTTGAAGAAGTTCCCATCGACCCAGATCTGGTTAAGGAGCATAAGGGAAACAGTGCTGCTGCCATGGACGAACTGCTCGACTTGATTACGGAGTACACCTTCCGAAGGGATGAGGAGACGGAATTCCTGGAAGTTTTCCTTCGGAATGGCGGTACGGATTCACTCTATTGGAGAGATCTATTAAGTGGTGCTCTCATCAAATCAGTGGTGGAGAGATCTAAAGACTTTGCAATTCGGCGGAGCATCGACAAGATGTCGGAGCACGAAGGCGTCACTCTAGACGATCTTCAGAAGGCAATTCGAGTAGAATATAAAGAGAATGAGATATTCCCAAAGAGCGATTCGCAGGAAGATTGGCTTAAACTACTCGATTATGAACCGGATAATGTGGCAGCAGTGAAACCCATCCGCCCCGGCAAAGGTTCCAAAGCGGTTCGTAGAAAAGTTATTTGATAGGAACAACATATGTCCCGACTTTTCGGAATAGAAACAGAATACGGTATCGTGGTAGAAGGATTAAGTGCAAACGAGTGGATCAGAGAAAGTATGGCTGTCGTTCGAAACCATACTGGAAAGTCGGTTGGCGGCTGGAACTATCGAAGTGAGGATCCACGCAAGGATATGCGCGGATTTACTGTACAGCACCTATCCATGAATCCAGATGATGCAAAGTTTGATGCACCAGGTGCGCCAAGGCTGAGCAGAGAAGAGGAACGCAGTGATCGTGTGCTGGAAAATGGTGCACGTTTTTACAACGATCATGGCCATCCGGAATATGCTACTCCTGAGTGCCGATCTTTACGCGACCTAGTGGCGCACGACCGAGCTGGTGAGAAGATTGTCTATGAGGCAGCGCAGCGCAGGGCGTCCGAAATTGGGAAGAAAGTAAGTATCTATAAAAACAACACCGATTTCCATGGTTCGAGTTATGGTATGCATGAAAGCTATCTTACACGCCGTGATATCCCAGTAGAGAAACTGATTGCTGGTCTACTTCCATTCCTCACAACCCGCCAGATATATGCTGGCGCTGGCAAAGTTGGGATTGAGAATGAAACAGGTTCTCCAAAAGCAGTCTATCAGCTTTCACAGAGAGCAGATTTTTTCAGTGTAGAAGCTAGTGTAGATACATTGCACAACCGGCCCATCGTCAATACTCGGGATGAGCCGCACTCCGCACCGAGTAAATATCGAAGGCTCCACGTCATTTGCGGTGATGCGAATATGAGCGAATACGCAACTGCTTTGAAAGTCGGAACTACGAGTCTATTATTATCACTGATAGAAGAGGACGCGCTTCCAGAAGTTAGATTGGCCCATCCCGTTCAGGCTGTGAAGCAGATTTCACGCGATATCTCCTTGCGGAAAGTAGTTGAACTGGAGGATGGTGGGACTATCACCGCAATCGATTTGCAAGAGATATTATTCGACGCCGCTCGTACTCGATTTTCAGGATTAGATGAAGACTCCGATTGGACACTTTCAGCATGGGGTTCCACACTCATCTCCCTGCGAAAGGATCCTATTTCCCTTTCTGATAGGCTAGACTGGGTGTCTAAATACAAGCTACTCAACGCCTTCCGGGAAGAAGAAGGGCTTGAATGGAGCGATGACTATCTCCAAAGCCTCGACCTGGCTTATCACGATCTGAACCCGGACGAAGGGCTATATCAGGGACTGGAGCAGGCAGGTGAGATGCGCCGGCTGTTTACAGAAACGAGAATAGAAGCCGCTATTGCATGCCCGCCCGCTAATACAAGAGCGTATATTCGTGGGCTTTTTGTGCAGCGTTTTGGGTCTAGTATCCGAAGTATTGGCTGGAACGGAATAGCATTCAGTTACCAGGGAGAAGATTTTCAATTTGATATGAACACGCTGGTTGAGGAGAACGTAGAACTATTGAACGAAGAGTTGAGCGCAGCGGTAAATCTGGATGATATAGTTAGTATGCTGAAGAAAAATCCAAGCGAAGGAGCAAATTAATGATATTTAAATTTGAGGAAAGAAGGCAGATGCCGACTTCACCTATTGACCCTCTTCGAAAAGACGGGGATGAAGGCGGGCCTAATAAGCCGGATATTAAACGGCCTGATACCAGCGATCTATTGAAGCGCATGAAACGGGTCGATCCGGATGCGGCGCGACGCTATCGACAGCGCAGTGGTGAATAAGTTTGATAGGGAGCAATCATTGAGTAATGAATTAGCGGGCGATTTTTGGAATGTTTTAGAAAAAAGTGGCCATCCACTCACACGGGTGCCACAGATTGCTTTGTCTCCTCGACCTACAGATAGCTGGGCTGGATCAGGAATCATTGAGACACACGGAACCACGGTGATCGCGGTCAAGTATGACTCCGGAGTTATCAACGTTGGGGATCGGCGTGCGACCGCCAACTTCGCGGTGATGTACGACAAAGCAGAAAAAGTACTTCCTATCGATGAGTACACGCTGCTGGCAATCTCTGGCTCGTTTGCGCGTGCAATGGAGGTTGTCCGGTATCTACGTACATCTTTCAAACTCTTTGAGCGCACCTATCTTCAGACAATGAGCCTGGAAGGGAAGCTGGCCGAGCTTGCTAAGGTAGTACGCGCTGGAATACCGGAAGCACTTCAGGGGATCGGTGGATTTATCCCTATACTTTCCACTTACGACGTCGAACAGAAAGATGGCAGAATATTTTTCTACGATGGTATGGGGGCAAGGTTTGAGAGCACGGAATTTGGTGCCGCGGGCAGTGGATCTCAGCAGATACGAGGTGTTTTTGACTATATTGTAAAGACCAAGAAGCCTTTTCACGAGATGACCAGAAATGAAGCGCTCAAAGAAGCCCTCTATCTCCTGGATATTGCAGCCGATCTTGACGCAGCCACCGGAGGATGGTCGAAAGTGATGCCTCTTGCAAAAACGATTTCTAGTGAAGGAATAGCGGATATCCCTAATGATGAGCTAAAAAGTATTATAACTGAGATAGAAAGTACAGGTGCGGATCGATTTCGCAGAGTAGAGGCATAGCAGGTATGTATACACCTTTTGATTTTAATGAGGCGCTCAGTCACCGTAAAGAGTATATCGACGATAGGCTGCGAGAAGGAAGCCCGGTAGTGGGTCTGCTCTGGGAAAATGGACTTCTCCTGCTGACTGTACGGCGAACTCAGCGCAAAGTCTATGAGATCTACGATCGTCAGATGTTTTCTGGAATCGGTAATCAGTCTGATATTGAAAATATTCGGCTCAGCGCTATCCAAATGGCACACCAGGAGGGATTTGAGAGAAGCCCTGACGACGTCTCCTCTCAGAGACTCGTCGGGTTTGCACTCAGCCCTGCACTAAAAAAAGCGTATGGGGATCAGCTGACAGTTCCATTCGTAGTACGTGCTTTATTTGCAGAGCTTGGCAGAGTTCCTGCTTCCGACACTTTCATCACTCTGAATTACGATGGAGAATATGAGCAGCACTTTGACAAAGCTGTGGTAGCGGGCACTGCAGCGGCGGAAGATAAAATGTTAGAACGGCTGGGTGATCTCCCGAATCGACTATCTCTAACTGATGCACTATCCAGTGCGCTTGCAGCGTGGTGTGTGGGCGCGAGACAGGTAATGAAGCGGGCAAAGGATGCCCATACCGAAGATGATGACTATAATCCGCTGAGAGATATCGATGAAGCGGATGCAGATGCAGTGTTTTTAAAGGACGAACTCAAGACTGGCCAGTTAGAAGTAGGTATATTAGAGCGGAGACCTAACCTGGTAAACAGTTTCCGTCTCCTTTCTAAAGAAGAATTGGAGAGAGCTGTGCAGATTGCAATCGGTAATAGTTAGATAAATAATCTCCATGAAGGGATCACCAGTGCATGGAAAAGCGCATCTATGGCATTGAAACAGAGTTTGGCTGCATGGTGCATGACCCTTCTGCAGGGACATCCGAAGAGATAGTGGAACAGGTAAAGAATCATGCCTTTTACGATCGTAAGTTAGGTGTGATAGATCTCCACGCCCGGGACTATGCCTTTGAGCCTGCCCGGGCTGGTGGCTTTTTGAAGAATGGCGGTCGGCTATATATCGATGCAGTAGGAAGCCATGAAGAGTACGCTACTGCGGAGTGTACCGACCTGCTGGATCTTATAAGGCACGATAGAGCTGGCCGTACTTTGCTAGCAGAACTGCTCGCCGATTTAAGTCTGGACGATGTTGTCAGTTTTCATAACAACAGTATTGATCATTTCGGTGGCCACACTTTTGGATGCCATGAAAACTATCTAGTTCAGATAGAAGATAAATTTTTTACCGACGCGCTTTCTTTCCTACTTCCCTTTTTAGTGACACGTCAGATATTTGCTGGAATTGGCAGAGTGGGGGGGCATCGACTCTCTCGGCCAAACAGCAAAAACAATATCATGACTATGGGTGAACACGAAGTCGACTATGTCTGGGTTTCGAACTTCTATGGGGTTGAGATCGACTCTTCTGTTGATTTTCAGCTTTCTCAACGAGCTGATCACATTGTGAAAACCATCTCCTCCCGAGTACGGTTTAATCGCGCTATTATCAATCCGAAATGGGATTCATATTACTCCTTTAGCAATCTCCATCGACTGCATATTCTTTTTGGTGAGAGTAACATGAGCGAGTATGCCTGCCTCCTCAAGGTGGGCACTACCAGCTTAGTCTTAGATCTGATTGAGGAAGGTGCACATCCCCACAATATCGAACTCGATGACCCGCTGGAGACTCTGCGCTCTGTGTCCAGAGATCCCTCACTTAAGTGGCCAGTAAAAATGAAAAGTGGGGAGATTATACCCGCTATCGAACTGCAGAGAAGATATCTGGATGCAGCAATGAAGTATCTGCATCGCCGAGATGCTCAGACAGATATGATACTGACTGAATGGGAATCGATATTGAACGATCTGGAACGAGATCCGTTATCTACTTCCGATCGGCTGGACTGGTCTGCAAAACATGCACTCTACACGGAGTATATGCAGGAGACTGGGGCTGGGTGGCAGGACGATATTATGCAGAGTTTAGACCTCGAATACCACAATATAAATCCAAACACGGGCTTGTTTTATGCGTTAGAGCAGGCAGGGCTCATGCGCAGGGTGGTGACTGATGCAGAGGTGGAAACAGCAATTACTACTCCCCCTTCCAACACCCGAGCAAGCGGACGAGGGCAAATTGTATCAGCGCTGCTGGAGCATCCTACCTGCAGATATGTCATCGATTGGGATGCGATTTACATAGAACGGAACCGCCAGATCGATCTTAAAGATCCCTTCCACACCTATGAAAAAGAGGCAGTTCGATTTCTAAAAGGAATCGTTTAGCTTCAATCTTAAGCCCTCACCCCCCGACCCCCTCTCCTGTTTTTAAGAAAGGGGGTCGGGGGGTGAGGGCGTTCAAGTCATTTTACTCCGACGACAGCACCTCTCCAGATGCAATATCTGGATTACCTACAACCACCATATCGCCACTCTGCACATCAGAAATAGAGAGAGTGGATGGTGATTGTGCGCTTCGGTGAATGTTAACACCCTCCACCACAGGAATCCTTGATACCGCTTTTCTGATGATGACAACAGATTTTGTGGAGATATCTGCGTACGGAAATGAGATAATTAACTCAATCGCATTGCGATTACTTCTAACGGTAAACGCAAAATCTCCATCACCAGAACATCTATATTTGTCGATTCTGCTGTTCGGTACTGTTTGGCTGATTATTACTGCTGCCTTTTCACCTACAACTACTCTCATTTTATTATTTTTATCTGTAGATGTCTCTTTGCCCAACTTAACTAAATTCAGACTGCAAAGATCGCATGTTTTGAAATTCAATATCTGTTTAAGAGTTTGATATAAGGTTTGATCTCCGGTGTGGACAGTCACATCTATTAGCATCTTAAGGTTATCAGGTGTAAAAAAATTCGTGTAAGTATTTAATGATGTCCATACAGATAGATTTCTAAACGTATAACTGCACGCTAGATCCAGAGCTTGCAGCGCGGAGGTTCTGCGATCAAAATCAGATTTGAAAGTGAAATAGTATTCCAGCAGAAAGGTGACGACCTCTGGACCACTAGAAACATCTGCGAAATCCTGACTATCTGATGACTTTCTGAGAGTCCAGACGGCTTTCTTTGTCCAGTTAAGTACACCATCCAGGATTGGAAGAATGTGTAGTTTTCTCGTCTGGCGGTAGTAATCAATCAGTGACCGGGCATGAATCCAACCAGTTGCATTATGAAGTGACGAATGTGGAGTGAAAGTGGTCTGTTTAATAAGTGTCACAGGCCGCGGGATGACCCAAAAGCAACATTTTTCTCCATCCATGCGAAAATACTTCAACTCTTTGATGAGAGCATCCGCCACGATCTCTTTTAATGGTGCAATACTCCTTTTGAACTGTTCATTCTCATTTGAGTAATCAGGAATAGTAGAGAATAGTATTTCAATATTTTTTGGAGAAGGTGGACTTTTTATTTGCAGAAGATAATTAATAGTGGCATTATCGTTTTGCCAAATCTCCCACAGCATTTGATTGGGATCAGTAGTTGAATTCAGAGTAGTGGAATAAATCAGTCTCGCATGTGAAATCAGACTCTCACCCTTAGCGGGGTATGCGGGCTGCTTCGCTGCTGGCTGACCTGCGGGATAAACTAGTGCAACAAACTTCTCATATCCCACAGCGTCTTGTTCTTTCTCATAGAGATCGGCAGCATATTTTAGCTGTGCCGGAGTATCGGTTGGAATGGGTTTTGAGGAGATGAAAGGGGATTCATCCGGCAGTTCACGAAGTTTCCCATTCTCATCGTATCCCAGCATTTTTCGATGTTCGGCTGCTGTCTGTGGCGTGAGAAGCCTGTTACAAAATCCTGTCGCGATCTCGCTCTCCGTTCCATCCCACGATCTTGTCGCTTGAAAATCCCAGGCGGCGTACATCAGCTTTTGTGGCGACCAGAGTCCTATCACGGGAATAGTTTGGGAGCCCAGCGCAGGAGTAGTACTCCACTGGCGATTGTATTTTGATGAAATACGATGCTGGTCGCTATATAAATCGTGAAACAATGGAAATGGATCCGCTTTGGGAGTAGGAAATAGCTGACCGTGCTGATGCCAGACCTCCGCACTCGCCATTCCAATATTTAGAAAATGAAACGGCTGTACTCCTATCACCGATTGCCATTTCGCTTTATCGAAATTCTTTATATGCAGTGTGAATGATACTTCGGGATACTTCTGAGGTTGGAGTTTAACTTCGATTTTACTGTTCTCAAGTTCCAATCCGCTGTCGGCCATTGCTGTAAGGCCATCAAATATCAGAGTGTCTCGATCTTCACTGTGAAGCGACTTCACTTTTTTTGCAAATATAAGTGCTTTCGATGAGAATCGAACCGGAGCAGTCAGTATTCCGTCAGAGTAAACGTCAAATCCTGTGTATTGTCCCGGTGATCCTACCACTTGAATTGTGCATGTTGAGTGAGGGCCAAAAGTTTCAATCTGAATTGCATCTCCAAAAGAAGCGGCGGTCGAGAGCATGAAAGACAGTATAAGGAAGTACGAACGCATGTTGAAATTCTCCGACGGAAGATGAAAAAATCATTTTCGAGGATTCTACATTATAGTTGTCGGTATCGTGAGTGCTGAATTTTAGTTGGTAGAGGTAAAATAGCCCTCACCCCCAACCCCCATAAGCGTTAGGTTAAGATACAATGACTCGACGAAATGAATTTCTTCGCTAGGTGGCGTTCCGCCGAGTGTGCTTCGCACACGATTCTAGCATCATCGAATCCCGTGTCCGAAGGACACTTAGCCGCAGGCTACCAAGCGAAGAAATTCATTTCGTCGCATAAAATCTACTGTGAAACCCTATTTTACAGCTTAACCTAACGCTTATGGG
>JANXSG010000009.1 GCA_025352825.1 Chthonomonadaceae bacterium
CGCTATGTCTGGAAATACTCTGGGCACGAAGAGACCTTTACCGATCCGCTGGTGGACTGTAAGACATGTAAAGGCCGTTTCCGTGAAGATAAAATGGGCGAGATGGAGTGCCCACGAAACCCCAAGCTTCATCCGGGGGAATGTAAGGGCGAAATGACCGAACCTCGTGCTTTTAACATGATGTTCAAAACACAGGTCGGTCCCATTGCTGATGACGATTCCTACATCTATCTACGCCCGGAGACTGCACAGGGAATGTTCGTCAACTTCAAAAATGTTCTTGACTCCACCAGCCGCAAGCTTCCTTTCGGAATTGCACAGATCGGTAAATCGTTCCGAAATGAGATTACTCCACGCAACTTCATCTTCCGTGTGCGCGAGCTTGAACAGATGGAGATGGAGTACTTTGTGCGGCCAGGGGACGACATTGCAGCACATGACTACTGGATAAACGATCATCTGGAGTGGTGGATCAACACGGTGGGCTTGAAGCGGGAGAACCTGCAGCTGCAGGAGCATGCGAAAGAGAAGCTCTCTCACTACTCAAAGCGCACTGTCGATATTTTGTATAATTTTCCAACTCTGGGTTTCGATGAGCTGGAGGGTGTTGCCAACAGGTCTGATTTCGATCTGGGCTCTCATTCGCGTGATCAGGACAAACTGACACTGACGTCAAAAGTGGCGAAAAACGAGCACTCCACCGAACGGCTCACTTACTTCGATCAGCCCAACAACAAGCACATCGTTCCCTATGTGGTGGAACCTGCGGCAGGGGTCGACCGAGGGTGTCTGGCTGCGCTGTGTGAGGCTTACGATGAAGAACTCCTCGATAACGGAGAGACCCGCATCGTACTGAGGCTTAAACCGGCTCTCGCTCCTATCAAAGTGGCTGTTCTTCCCCTGAAGAAAAATGCGGACGAGATCGTTGAAGTGGGTAAAAAGATCAAAAACATGCTGCAGTCTACGGGAGAGATGCGCGCCGTGTACGACGATACGGCTGGAATAGGAAAACTCTATCGCAGGCAGGATGAGATAGGAACACCATTCTGTGTGACGGTCGACTTTGACACGATTGGCAGAAGCGACGATACCAGTCTGAAAGACAGCGTGACTGTGCGCTACAGAGACACGATGCTTCAGGAGCGCATTGCAATAGCAGACTTGACACAGTATATTAAACAGCGTATTATATAGTCATATCAACGGCATCGTCTGATATCATCTATGGAAGGATGGTGAAATCCTGGATAACGGTTTGGTGAACTACCCGTGCGGAAACAAAGGTCTAACGCGTTCAGTTGAAAGGAACAAGAATGAAAAGTAGACTCACTCTCGTGCTCATAGTTTTTGCTCTATGTCTGACAGTCGTCTCTCAAGCGCAATTTGGTTTTCCGGTTGATATTAACCTGATAAACACGGATCTGACCTCATACGATCTCAAACTATCCAATTCGGGGACTGACCCGGTGAATATTGTCTCTGATATTGCCGAATCGCTCGATTCTGTCCCCCTGGTTTCTGACAATTTAAGTACATATTTTCAGACCAACCAGGTACTTACTTTGAATTCTGGAGATCAGTTCGATATATCACTGCACTTCCAAAATCCCACAGCAAACACCGCCCTCTATCTATTTGGGGACAATGGGCAGACCGTAGGATTCTGGACAAATTCAAACAATCTTCCAGTTCCAGAGCCATCGACTATTCCGATTTTTGGCGCATGTATTTTCGGCGCTGGAGTGTTCGCTCTCCGGCGAAAATAGTTTCCAGCCATCACCCTCCGGCCCCTCTCCCAAAAACAGGAGAGGGGGAGATTCACTTCACCCCCAGCCCTCCCCTTCCTATTCCCTCGCAAGCTCGGAGGATAGGGGAGAGAGAAGAACCCCACCGCAACACCTCTCTCAAAAACAGGAGAGGGGGAGCTATAAATCCAGTATTTCTACCCACCACTTCGTGGTATGTGCATATTTAAAATCAACTGCCCCTACATTCACCCATGAACGATTCATAGGTGAATGTAGGGGTATTTTTGTACGCCAGGAAAGCTGGCGAACAGCCATATGCTACCACAAGTCTTAACATAAATTTAACACAAATTTAACAATTAACTGCCCCAAATAGCTGTTTTGCCTATTGCACAATTTAATACTGTAAGATATACTGATATTGCAACATTCCATTTATCGGTATTTGGCAATCGTATCGCTATACTTGAGTGTAAACACATCATGATTTTACGAAAGTTCACCCTCCCCATATTAGCTTTGAATAGCAAATATGCGCTTGCAAACAAAATATGCACGATCACGCTTCGATCTCTACTCGTTTTACTAATTGTGTCGATACTCGCAGCTAACTCGCACGCTCAGACGGTGAGCACATCTCTTTTCAAGCTGGCACCATCTACGCCGGAGCAAATACGAATGCCACCGTTCAGATTAGCGCAGCAGCGCCGGTGAACGGTTTTCAATGCACTCTCGGCGCTTCTAATGGTAATATCTCTTTTCCAAATCTTGTAGTGGTACTTTCCGGAGCGACGTCACTCACTTTCAGAGTCTCAATCAATCCTGTGCTGTCTGCAGCCACTTCCCGCGTCACGGTGAATGGTACCGTGTATACGGATCTAAATATTAACCCGCAAGCCGCTTATACAACTGTCGTCAGTGAGGATGCTTTCATCAACTGGCCTCAGCCGCTAAACTGGAGTACTTCGAATGTGCTAATCGCGAAGAATGGATTAGACAGCATTCGGCGAGCTTCTTTTCTCAAGTTCGATCTCACAAATGTTAAGGTCGCCCCCACCTAGACGACACTTCGTCTAACCCAGCCCTACTCCACTAACAACGGTACTCTTAGTATAGGATGTTACTCTGTACCAGATACCACCTGGACAGAGACGACGATCATGGGTACGAACGCTCAGAATTTGCAGCTCGATTCAAATAGTAATATGCTGGTTAGTACCGGAACACTGGTTGATACCCAGACAGTCTGGTTTCAGCCAGTTCAGAATGTTCCTGGCCCTGTTTCCTTCGATGTCACCAGTTTTATTCAGGCGAACATAGGGCATCTCGTCACACTTCAGCTTGTAAGCCTTACCCAATCAAATCTGTCCTTATCCATCAATAGCCGTGAGACTGGAGGCAGCACCGCTCCCGCGCTCATGCTCTCCTTTAACGCTCCAACTCTCACCGCGCAAGTGGTCAGCTGCTCTCAAGTCACCCTCACCTGGAACGATCCCACCACAACCCGAGATGGATATTCCATTGAACGTAAACAGGGATCAACTGGAACATGGGCTGAAATTGCCCGCTTAGAGGGTGGTATAAACGGATTTCAAGATGTATTCCTGATTGGAGGAACTACATATTTCTATCGGATTCGAGGTTTTACAGGCAGTGTATTCACAGCATACACTAATATACCTAATCCGGTCACCAACGTAGGTGGGCAAATAAATGGTTGGGGATATTTAGCCGCGTATGCCACCAGCGCCACAAGTGTCCAGCTATATTAACAACCACTTCCTAATATTAGCCAATACAAAATATTTAAAGCTACAAGTTCTGGAGGATATGATTTTTCAACTCCTATAGCCACAATTGCAGGATCATCAAAATTCTATGATAACTCGGGGCCTAAATTCAGGTCAGAAATACTATTATGTCGTTAGAGCCGTAGCTAGTGATGGAACATATGCTGATTCTGATGAAGATAGCTGCACAACGTCAGCCAATGTTATACCTTGGAATGGTACTGCCGCTCAAATAGTTCAACAAGCATATAATATAGCCCTAAGTACGCTCAATGGCGGATACGATTTCGATTATGGAAATTTACGAGTGATGGCTCCTGATCGCTCGATATATGTCAATGGAAATCCCAACCCACTACCTCCAGACGGAACAGTGGATGCTGCAAATAATACGATGACAATTGGCGGGGTAACTACTGCCGGTCCTTTAATTGACCCTGCTGCTGCTCTTTTCGCTGGTGGTCCTGGGCAGGGAGGTGGTGGTATTCGAAGAGTATGTGCAAAATTGAAGACATCGAATGGCCAAGCTATCACTGGTATGTATGGACAATATTACCTCCAAGATGGAACGAATTCTGTTCAGGTCCCACGATCTGGAGCTGGCCAAAACAATGTAGGCTCGCATTGATATATAGGTGTATTCGATGGTCCAGGTGGAGTAACCATTGATGCTGGAATTCAATATAATACATATGGAAATCCAAGTAATTTATGGCCTAATCGCTGGAATGTGTTCTTGTGCATCGGTGATGGCCGAGAACATGGAAGTGGCTATGGTACGTCAATGCAGTTTGGTCTAGTTGGTACTTCACTTATCAACAAATTCATTCCGGCAGATACTTCCGCTTCAGGATTGGGTAATCTAGTAAGTTTACAGATCAACATAAATAGCACTGCCAGATGGGTAGCGTTCTCAGCAGATGGTTCTGACGCCTTAGGCCTCTACTATCAAGATTTTTTCATTGGAGCTGTAAAAGCAGGACCTTATTTAGAAAACGGCAAGAATTTTAACATACCTCGTATGAAGCGTGTAGTTTCATGCGATCAGAAAACTGCTTATTATCAAAGTGTGGTTTCCGCATCAAGAAAGTTATTTGATGGTCCGCCCAGTGGATTACATCCAGGCGCTGTCCTTGACGGCTCCTATCTGAAAAACATTAATTGGGAAAATGGAAATCTTCAACTTTCCGATGGCACCTGGATTCCATGGACATCCAGCCTGGTAGATGGGAGTGGAAACCTTGATAAGAATATTTTTAACTATGCTTCACGATATATAGACTTATTAGGGCACCAATAACTCTTTCGCCAACAAATGGGGCATTTGACTTCGAAACTGTTAATATTATTCATTAATATTCTTCCACAGGGCGGATATTAAATAGAAATGTAGAATGGACACGTAACGATATGTTCATTCTGAAGTCCTAGTAGGTAGAGGATAATAATGAGCTCGATCGGAAAATATAATTGTTCATTATCACCATTAATTGTGGTATTAAATTTTAGTTATGGACTGGCTATTGGCGTACCGCCGTCAAGTATAGATAATTCTGATATTTCACAGTTTTCGCCAGGTAAGCATTGTATCAATATACAAGATGAAATGGTAAGACTCAAAAATGGAATAGCTATTAATTTTCGTATCTCTAGCCCTACTAAAGCAGAGATAACTATTCTTAGTGTTTCTCCCAGCGGAGGAAATTTTCTTATTGGTAAAGTAACAAAAAAACAAAATGGGATCGATCTTGGAGATATCTATCATTGTGATCAGAGTGGAAATATCACCTCGAAATTAATCTCTGAGACATTTATGACCCCGTCAGAGGGATGGTCTAAAAGTGAACGCTTTATCCTGATTGAAAGTGGAATAATAGATATTAAAATGCAAAAATTTTATCCCCGTAACGAGTTCTGTTCTCTGTTCAGCGCTAACTATATATGGAGTAGAGTGGATGACAGCCAGATTTATAGCGACGTAGATGGCAGCAGAAATATTTATAATCGTGCGAAATTATCAGAGATTGGATTAACAACAAGCGAAGAATCATTAGCAGGAGTTGCAGCGATACTTGGCCCTGCCTTTGAAACTTTAGAGCGCAGATCGGGATTGATGGCATCTCGCAGCTATAATACTACTAAAGATTTACTAATTTCCCCAGATGGCCAGAGGTTAATTTTCCAGGGGCTTCGCTTTCAAAGATACGACTGGACCATTTCAGGTGAAGATGTATGTGTTACATTGTTGATGGGTAAAGATCATCTCCTTCAAAAAACGCGCACAAACCCAATGCGAAAAATTGAATGTATTAGATGGCTGGATAATCGTTATGTGATCGGCCGTCTGGAGGCCAATGGTGATGATACTCCCCCGGAAGACAGGCCTTTGATGCTCTGGGATACAAAGACGGGAATGGTTTGGAAGGCTCCCTATCCTCTTTGTAAGCCTGAAGATCATCTACAGTTCCTCAATGTAACGACTCCTTCTCCAATCCATGATAAGTAAGTAGAGAATATTATAATTCTTACTAGTGTTATGATTGCTTAATACCCTTATACTAGGTATAATGATTCCATCCTGCTTTGGAGGTTGTCATCATGCCACGTAAGGCTTCTCTGATTGAGCTATCGCCCATCGAAATTTCTGAACTTACCACTATGGCACGCTCTACCTCGCTCGACTATCGATACGTTCAGCGAGC
>JANXSG010000205.1 GCA_025352825.1 Chthonomonadaceae bacterium
GGCACGTCTACTCATTACAAGAACGGCACTCCGAAGCAATGAAATAATCTCACCCCCCCCGACTCCTCTCCCATATTGCTCGCACAGCTCTCAAGGGAGAGGGGATAACTCAGATATGCATTCGCCCCTCTCCCGCGAGGAACGAGCATCTGGGAGAGGGGGTGGGGTGAGGTTAAGCATTTACTCCCCTCTCCTCCGAGCTTACGAGGGAATGGGAAGGAGAGGGGCCGGGGTGAGGCTAAATGGAGGCAAATATGAAGAACTTAACAAAATTATTGGGGTTCGCGCTGATGATAATCGGGCTATACTATCTCGGCAAAGACATCATGTTCACAACTCGCTATAGCCACGGGTTTTTTGGCGGCATCGCAGCGCTGAGTACTGTACTCACACTCATCGGCGGAGCGCTGATGCTACTGTACGCGCCAAAAGAGATGAAGAACATCGGCTGGGCTACGGTAGCGGTCGGAGTTGTGCTCGTCTTTGCCGGCAGCCGCGCGGTTCTCAATCTAGTCAGCCTGTGGCAGTTCTTCGTGGCTTTCTTATGCATGTCTGGCGGCTACAAACTCATAACCAATGAATCTTCAAAGTACTGACTGAGATCACCAAGCCTGATAAAGCAGCGATCATAGAACTAGAGTAACCAGTCTTACTGGAGTGGAAGTAAGAGGTAGCCAGTTTAGCTTAGAATAATCATGCAAAACTGTCCGTTTCTTCAGCCACAATTTGTGGAAATCAGCGAAATTTATGGATAATATGCATTCCAAGTATCTCGTTCGAATGTTAATTCACTTGCGCTACCAATCTGCCATCGAGCCGTCGTCATCGTGGAACCAGCGGCCTACATCTGAGAGAAGGGAAAGCGGCCGTGCTGCTATCCACTCCTCATCCAGCTCAATGCCAAGACCTGGCCCTTGAGGCAGATCGATGTAGCCATCCTTCACGGCAAATGGCTCTTTCAGATGTCCTTTTCCTAGTCCATCAGGATCGATGAACTCCTGAATCAAGAAGTTGGGGGTGCAGGCATCCACCTGAAGCGCCGCAGCAAGGTTGATTGGGCCGTACGGATTATGCGGAGCCAAGGCTGCATACCAGGTCTCCGCCATCGCACCGATCTGCCTCGTTTCAAAAATACCACCGCAAACACAGGGATCTGGCTGAAGAATCGACGCAGCGCCTTTTTCCAGTATCTCCCGAAACTCCCACTTCGTGAAAAGTCGCTCGCCCGTAGCAATCGGAGTCTTGAACTGCTGTGCCACCCGAACCAGCGCATCCACATTCTCCGGAAGAACCGGCTCCTCAATAAACATAGGATGAAACGGCCTCATCGCCTCCTCCATCCATACTGCCATTGCCGGGCTCACCCTTCCATGGAAATCGAGCAGAATATCGACTCCGGTTCCTACCGCCTCGCGTACTGCCTGAACACGGGCCGCTGCCTCTTCGACAATCTGATAGTGATCCACAATTTTCACCTTACTAAACGGGCAGAACTTCATAGCCGAATAACCACGCCTAACTATCTCCTTCGCACTAAAAGCTAGTTCTTCCGGAGTACTGCCACTGGGGCGTGAATAGACTCGAATTCGATCTCGGACAGCTCCTCCCAGAAGCTGCCAGATCGGTGTATTCAGCGATTTACCAAGAATATCCCATAAACACATTTCCAGCCCGCTGATAGCAGCATTCATAATCGGGCCGCCTCGCCAGAATGCGCCGCGATACATGCTCTGCCAGAGATGGGTAATCCGGCGAGGATCCTCTCCAATAAGGTGATGTTCGTAGCTTTTAACAGCTTCAGCGATCACGAACGCCTTATCCCCCAGGCACTCCCCATAACCGTATATTCCCTCATCTGTCTCAACCACCACAAACAGCCATCTTGGCTGTACGGGGAGAGTGCGCACGCGAGTAATCTTCATAATATTTGCCTCACTGTTTTGGAATTGTAAAGTGTACTATTGGAAGTTGATCCATAGTGAAATCAGGAGGTGAACCTACATCTCGCGCAATCAGTGTATTTCGAAGTGCATCCGAATAGTAAATTAGATTATCCCAGTCAACACCATGGAGATAACTGTTGACATCAGTGAGGCCTGCCCGTTCCAGCCTGCGTGCTCCAGCATTCAGTTTATTAACTGCTCCTACTCTATTCGCACGCTCTTTGAGATGAAAACACCCGACAGCGATCTGAAGCACTCCTTGATATATCTCCCTCAAAGCAGACTTTTCTGCAATCCAAAGCTTTTCTAGAGTTTCATGACACAGGAAAAATTGTGCAGAGTTGAACTGATCAAGCGCTTCATAGAACGGCAGTGGAAGTGATTCTGGCAGTAACGATTCTGGAATAGAAATTTGAACGTCCTCTGACTTTTGCATAGATTGCAATTCTTCAAAATTCAATGACATTCCTGCAGATGTAAATACTCGTGGTCTGAATAGTGACCTGAATTCAACGGAGTTAGCTTGAGGTGTTTTAGGCTGCTCTTTTGGATATTTTATTGTTTTTCAGGTCTACTGAGGATACTTGGGAATGAACAGGCTCGTCTCCATGAGAGCGAGGCCGTAATGCGCGTAGCACAGTATTTTTTACAACCGGATCCGGATCTTGTGATCTTGCAGCCAGAGCAGACTTTGCCTCTGGAGAATCAAACCGGGCCAGAGCAGATACCAGCATTAATCTGGTTTGCGCATCGCTTTTCCCTGTCCAGAAATCTATCTCGTCAACAACATGGCTGCTCTCTTCTGCTTGAGATAGTTGTTCCAAAAGCATATGCTTACCGTTTTCATTTAGCATCGCAAACTGTACTGCCTTGCGTACATCAGAGTTCGTATAAGCGGCAGCAAGCTGTCTGAGCGATTCGGACTTAATAGAGTCTAGATCACTAACTTTTGAAGCTGCGATGCTGAATGCGTTATTAATCTCCATCTGGCTATGTTCGCTATAACTAAGGCGAAGCGAGACTATCTGAAGGGCAGAGCACACTGCTTCTGACGATAGTTCAGAAATATTTGGGTGATGGATATCGTACAGTCGAACCGCATCTGCTGCGAGCGGGTCGCCAGCATCTTTTAGCTTTCTGATATTTTTCTCATCGCCTACTCCCAGAATCAGCCAGTCCAGAGTATCCAGACGGAGTTTTTCTGTGTTGTAGGCAAACTCCCTGCGATCATCGATAACTTTCTGAACAAACTCCGGGCGGCATTGGAATAGATTTTGAATTCCTCTGGCAGAATTAAGTTTCAGAGTACTATTTACAAGCATTTCAACTGCCCAAAGACTATCAATTCCCGAAATGAATTCGTTAACTATTTCTTCTTTATTCTTTTCAGGCAGGAAGTGAAGGCACTCAGCCACCTTTTCGGAAACTTCATTTCCGTGTTTCAGAAGAATGCAGGAGCAGTAGGCTTTGAGCATATCCGATTTCATGGCTGCTTCAGAAGGATTGCTCTCTGTGCGTGGTAGATTTACGATGCGCTCACACTCTTTTGTGGTTGAGCTGCTCAGCATATTCTGATTAAATAGAGTGACGGCAGCCGCAAGAGATCCCTCTCTCAAAAGAGTCTCGAGCGCCTGTTTTTCAAAACGGTCTCCCCCTATTCTGCCAAGTTGGAGAATCGCCGCCTCGCTGATTTCAGAGCCAGGCGGCGCACTGTCCACGATAGATTGAAGAGTCCCTTCCGCAAGCGATGGCGAAGAAGACGCAACCATCTCCGCCGCCGCAAGCTGAACTTTTGGATTCGGTGGATAGAGAAGCCCCACCATGGTGCGAACAGCAGCCGGTTCGGCATCGATAAAAGCTTTCGATTCACGCAATGTCATCGGATTCAAGAGATGATTTGGGTTCTCGATGACTGTTTCCCACCATTTCCTGCCTGTCAATCTTGTGATCTGAGGGACACTATAAGGTAATTGAGCTGAAGCTATTTCTTCTGTTGGTGAATCATTTATCAACGGAGTAACATCATTCACTTCAATAGGCACTGCCGGAATATCATCCGATGTTGCTTGATCACAAACTATATTTTCATTTGATAACTGTGCTGACAAAGAAGAGACAGCGAATGTGTTTCCAACAGCACTACGCTCAAAGTTTGAATTCGATGGGTTCATTGCATTTGAATCCTGAACTAATTGATTTTTTTTACGCCGGAAAAGAAACAAAAAGAGTGCGATTGCAAGCAATAGCAGCCACCACCAGCTAATATGACCTTTTTTAGGAGCATCATTTTTGTGCTGATTTTGCATCGTGTTATCACAATCGATTTTGTAATTTTGCGCTGGAATTTTAGATGATACCTTTACAGAAGCGGAAGTGTTTTGTGAATGGGCTGCTTTTGGAGTATTTGGAGTAGATTCCTCTTGAGCGGATGTTCTGCCGCCTCCAGAGATCGAGCCATACGCTCCTCCTCTGCCATGAGCAACGGGAGTCATTGAATCCGATTTTGCTCCACCAGGAGACTGCGCCCCCATATCGGAATATCTGCTCAAATCAGCATCAGAAATATCTTGATCTGGAAGCTGAATTTTTTTTCTGCCGTGTATAGCTGATATAGATTTAGGGGTAATAGAGTTCGTAACAGCTTTTTTTGATAACCCAGATTTTAGTGGATGTGATGCAGATGTAGGGATTTCACTCTCAACCTCGAATCCGTAGTTCATCGCTTCTGCAGTTTCCTGCTGCCAATTCGGGCTATTTAAAAGAACTGTGATGATTCTGGTGTGCCCACGTACTGCAGATCCCACGAAACAAAGCCCTGCTGCGCGGGTCCAGCCTGTTTTAATACCCTCCGCTCCGGGGAAACTCCATAGGATATCATCTGTGTTTTGCAGGAGCCGCGACGGATGATTTCCAGATCGAGGGATTTTATACCGACGAGTTTTTACGATTTTGCGAAACTGGGAGTTATTCATAGCCACTCGCGCTATATTCCCCAGATCACGTGCTGTAGAGTAGTGGTTGGGATTCTGGAGGCCGTGCGGATTGGTAAAGTGTGTGTTCGGCGCACCGTCCTTTTTAGCTTCCTCATTCATCTCGTCCACAAATTTTGGAACCGATCCGCTTGCCTCTTCTGCCGCTGCTACACAGGCATCATTCGCGCTGAGCAGCAGCATGGCATGCATAATATCCTTTTGGGAGTATTTTGTGCCCGGGCTCATTCCAAGCCTGCTTCCAGGAATGGACGCGGCTAATGGTGAGGTGGGTACAGATATCTGAGGAGCGACTTTTCGAGCGAAAAGAAGCCCGGTCATGATCTTGGTTGTGCTTGCTGGTGGCAGGCGTAAATCTGGATTTTTCTCGAACAGCACTTTTCCGGAGGAGGCGTCGATGACAATCGCGGCACGCGCCAAGACATTGGGAGGTGTCAGCGCCGATTTTCGACCCACTTCACTACGCGCAGACATGCTCAGAATTACTATTAAAATGAGAAAAAGTCGACTTTTCACATCCCACCATAACCCACATAGATTGTACAGAACCAATTCAGGGAATTATCGGCAGAAATCGACTAGAAATTCTGCAGCGGTTTCTACATCAATCCTCTTTCCTGCAGGCTTACCCAGCGATTGTCGCCCAGAACGACATGATCGACTACGTCTATGCCAATCAGTTTGCCGGCTTCCACCAATCTTTGGGTAACCAGGATATCTGCTTTACTAGGAGAGGGATCGCCACTGGGATGATTGTGCGCGACAATTATGCTGGCCGCATTGGATATAATTGCTTCACGAAAGATATCCCGAGGATGCGCAATGCTGGTATCTAGCGTGCCGACGGAGACCTCTACAGTTTTGAGGAGCTCACTTTTAGTGTTGAGAAGCACAGCCATGAAATGTTCTCGCGTTTTATCTCGTAGGTCTGGCATCAGTAGATTAGCCACATCACGAGGGCCTTTCACAGAGGTCCTATCTCCAAGGGTCGCCTGCCCTATTCGTTTTCCCAGTTCCACCATGGCAGCAATCTGAATGGCTTTCACTTCGCCGATTCCCTTGATGGTGCAGAGCTGATCCAGGGTGGCGGTAGTGATTCCGCGAAGTCCCTTAAAGTCACGCAAAAGCAGGTCGGCAAGCCCAATGGCTGAGTGTTCTTGAGTCCCCGTTCGAAGAAGAATCGCTAAGAGTTCTGCCACAGACAGTGCATTGGAACCATGATTTTTGAGCCGTTCTCTGGGGCGCTCATCGCTAGGCATCTCATGAATCGCGACGGAGTACCGAACAGGTGGAGCTTCCTGGTTTTCGATGTCAGCCAATGAGCGTTCTCCTGAGTTTCAGCGGGACAGTTTATATATTACTCGACAGCAGTTTCGACCAGCTTCAGCATTATCCCTCTTTTGATGTTATGTGGCCGATGGGGCAGTTCCACCAGCCACATAACATCCATCTATCAATGGCTAGTATTATTGATGAAACTCTTCTACTGTGGCCCGATATAAGCCGAGTGAAGAATCGCCCAGTTGGTATATATGGGCTGGAATGCAGGCCAGTTACTGGAGCTGTCCATATTCTCATATCCCCAGCCCAGCGCACCTGCATACCCATAGTTATAAATGGTATCGAGGTACCACTGCGCACTCAAAGGTATCGTGCTGTTATTGGTGTAGTTGACATCTGCGGTGGCATATTCGCCCACGATACATGGCTTATCAAGATTGAGACTAGCATAGGTCGGAAGGCCGCTGCCTGCAGTTCCATTACCATTGTAGCTATCGTAGTTGGGGTAATAGTGAATCTGATAGAAATCCAGCCCCAAACCCTTCCAATATTTCGCCCATACGGGAGTGCCAGCTCCCAAAGTCGCGTATGCGCCTCCACCATACGTATGGATGTAGTTCGAACAGTTCTGTGCAAATGTCTGAACCTGTGCCAACGGCATCGCACCGTTCCAGACTTCCTTGATCGTCCACTCAGGCTCATTCACGATGTCGTAACCGATGATGTTGTTTTTATACGGGCTTACAGCTACATGCTGTAGGAAAGGCTTGAGAGCATTATCCAGATAAGACTGTTGTATCACCGAGTTGGTAATAAGCCCATAGTGCCCGCCGCCAGTGACGCTGCCGCTGCTCACCGGTGACTGCCACATGTGGAAGTCTACAAGACACGGGATCAGGTAGATGTTGTTATTATGTGCTATTTGCAGCGCTGTATCTACGTCCGTGAAAAACTGGCTGTCCAGGCCTGTAACTGCGGTATCTCCCGAGCCATTCCACTCAGGAGAGTAACGGCCATCTGCGAACACCCACCAGCGAACCACCTTAACTCCCTGGCCGCGCATATTGCTGAAGTCCGTACCGACTTGACTCCAGTTTGTATATTTCCCCCATCCACCAGTACCGAAGTCGGTGCCATAGTTGTACCACGCATAGTTATTACCGCTCAGATACCAGTTCTGGCCATTCCAGGGGATAGTGTTACCCGGTCCCGTGATCCCAGACTGGGGCGACATGGTGAAATTGAGCGTAAGCGTACTGCCTAAAGTAACAATACCGATTTGGGAAATGGTGACGTAACCCGAGGCCGATGCGAAAAATGTCTGTGATCCCGTCGGTACTTTCGCCAGGATATATTGGCCCGTGGCATCCGAAGTGGCAGTAAAGCCCGACACGGATATAGTGGCACCAGCTATAGGAGTAGCCGAAAGTAAATCCCTAACCATCCCTGAAACTGTTCCCCAGTTGGGCGCGAGTTGGATGGTGGGTGCTGTGACTGTAGACCGCATCTGAACACTCACTTGAGCACTGCCGGAAGTATAAAGGGATTTGGAAGCAGTGATGGCCTGTATACCAATTGATACACCTGTCAGCGTATAGTGCCCAGTGGAGTCAGTGGTAACAGATTTGGTACCGGTTGTGACAGTGGCTCCGGCTAGAACTGAGTTTGAGGTGTCTGTGACAAGCCCTGTAATGTTACCATTTCGCCCTGCCTGAGCCGGAGTAGTCAGCCCAACCAGCGCCATGAAAGCAATACACAATCTAATAACATGTGGTATTTGAAACACGTAATTATTCCTCTCTGAATTCTAAGATTATCTACTGCCTCAAACTAATAGAGCTAGGCGGAATGTGCTTCAATTAAGCAGTCGGCAGGAGATGTTCCTTAATTAGCAGGGCAAGAATATTATCAATATATCACACTATATGGCTTTTTCAAGGTTTTAAAGCCGAATAAACACATAAAAAAGCAGATTTACTGTATTCAATTATTGTGCATGCACCAGGGAAAATATAATTTCGAGTCAATTTGTGGTCTTGAGACTTTGCGATAAGGGAGATTTCAGGATAAATAATCTAAACGTAAGTTACTTAAAATGAGATAATGTTGGATAAAATCGAAAAGTATAATGATCTTCACCGGTTTTAAGTTTTCGTTTCTGTCGGATAATTCCAGGCATTAATAGCCACAAGCTGTCCGGTCAGATCCCAGCCACTGGCTTCTATGTTCCTAATCGCCTGTACCATTTCAACTATTTTCATGTTCTTCGATGGATCTCTGTTTTGATATTCTACTAAAATCCCCGGATGTATCTTCTCAGCATTATGGATGGCTTCGAAATCCTGGGCATTTCGTGTGAGGACAATCCGATTCTCCTGCCTTGCGAACGAAAATACGACAGCATCTTCCTTAGCGTTCAACGCCGCCTCATCCACAGTTAACACGTCATGTCCGTCTATTCGTAATAGTCGAACGAGGATGTGTCTTTGTGAGTCCTCGTCTACTAAGATTTTCACAGACGTGACTCAGGGGTAAGAGCAACACCATGTGCCAGTAGAATCCTCTTCTCTGCATCTGCTTCCATTCCTATAAGTTCCTGCTCCAACTCACAGTATACGATAATCTCGTTTACTGCATCAGTTGTTAGATCCCAGTTGTAAGCAGTCTCTTCAATACTCCAGGAATTTGCCAGCATATCAGACCAGACGTTTGCAGCAGTCAACCTTTTGCCTTTTACAAAGAGCTGGCGTTTCCAGGATTGAGGCCGCGGTGCGAGATATTTCCACTGTTCTTTTGCAGGAGCTTCCATATCCGGCAACAGCAAGCGAGTTTTAATACCCGTGGAATCTGCAGTATAGATTCGTTTTCCCTCTTCAATTTCTTGTGCTAGAGTCAACAGGATTCTCGTCGCTCGTAAAACCGCATCCTTCACACTGGCCGCCCCTAATGTCTCACGGAGTCGCTGAAGTTGATCCTCTTCTTCAGGCGTGACGTTGAAATTCTGTCGTTTTAGAGTGCTGCTACTAGACATTTTGACCTCTCAACATAAGTGTATAAAATGAGTATACCATACTCAATTGAATATAAGTTTTAAACTTCGCAGAAGATTTCTGAAGTGGAATCAGGCGTAAAAGAAGGATTATTCATCGGGATTCTCAAACTAATGCAGCATGATTATATTCGCAGAGCTTCAGATATGAAGTCGTACCACATTCAGATATCTGCCTATGAATGAAGAAAGTTTACAGCAGCTCCAGACGCTTCTGGGGATACATTTCCAAGATCAGAGATATCTGGAACATGCACTCACGCATCGTTCTGCGGCTATCACAGGTTCGCTTAGCAGCAACGAGCGCCTTGAATTTCTGGGTGATTCGATTGTCGGCGTGGCTGTGGCGGACTATCTCTACCGGCACTACCCGGAGAGGAGCGAAGGCGATCTTGCAAAATCCAAATCATACATAGTCAGTGAACCCGCTTTGGCAGAAGCGGCTGTTCGACTTGGGATCGATGGATACGTGGTCATGAGTGTCAGCGAAGCCTCTTCCGGCGGGCGCAAAAGGCGCTCAATATTAGCTGATGCATTCGAGGCGCTCGTTGCCGGAATCTATCTTGACCTGGGTTTTGATATGGCGCGCAAGTTCGTTTGGGATGCGCTGCTTCCGGCGATCAAGGCTACTATTGACGATGTCCACTATCGCGACTATAAGTCTTCCCTTCAAGAGTTCACACAGGCCCAATCCCGCGAAGCCCCTTTCTACTCTATCTCGAATGAACTGGGTAAAGATCACGAAAAAACATTCATCGCACAGGCCATTCTTGGCAAGAAAGTGATAGGAGAAGGAGCCGGAACCAGCAAAAAAGAGGCCGAGCAGGCCGCCGCCCTGAATGCACTTCAAAACCTGAAACAGATTTTTCCTACTGAGAGTGAAAATGGAGTCGCAGAATCCTGACTGCGAGGTACAATGTAGCAGCGCCATGAGCGCAGGTAATACCAGAATGAACTTATATATATTTTTTCGAGGAGAGAGACCAGGACATGAGCACCACTATTAAGCCGACCGCAGACATAGGCGTCTTCGGTGGCAGCGGGTTCTACTCGCTGTTAGAAAATGTGCAGGAAGTAAAAATTGATACCCCATATGGTTCACCGAGTGACAGTGTTTTTCTAGCGGAAGTGGAAGGCAAGAAAGTAGCATTTCTTCCGAGGCACGGCCGCACGCACAGCATTCCGCCCCATGCTATCAACTACCGAGCGAACTTGTGGGCGATGAAAGAACTCGGTGTTAAATTTATTATCAGCCCGTGTGCTGCAGGGAGCCTCCAAACGCATGTGAAGCCGGAACACTTTGTAGTGTGCGATCAATATGTCGATCGCACACGCGGCCGTAAAGACACATTCTACGATGGCCCTGAAGTGTATCATGTTAGCAGTGCAGACCCATACTGCCCTGAACTTCGAAAATTGGCTATAGAAGTGATCAAGGAACATGGTATCACGGTACATGAAAAAGGAACAGTGGTAATCATCCAGGGCCCAAGATTCTCCACCAAAGCAGAGAGTAAGTGGTTCACCTCTGCGGGTTGGGAAGTAATCAATATGACTCAATATCCGGAGGCCTATCTTGCTCTTGAACTAGGCATGGCGGTAGTTAATATCGCACTTATCACCGATTATGATAGCGGGCTAGTGGCAGATGGAGAGATATCCCCGGTAACTCAAGACGAGGTGTATGCAGTATTTCTGAAAAATGCAGAGCGCATCAAGTCGGTAGTACTGGATCTTATCAAACGAATACCGCTTGATCTTGATAGTCCATGCCATCATGTATTGGATCATGCCAAGGTTGGGTAACTGTTTTTGCCCTCATGGCCGGGCACTGAAGTACCCTTATGGGAGGCCTGCGGCCAACCGTCCTGCGGACGGGAGAATTTTAGCCCATGCAGGGAGCCCTAGCGACCGGAGATGGGCTTCGCAAATCCAGATAGGTACTTTATTGCCGAGGCAAACAGAGATGAGTTTTTCAATACCAGACCGGTATCTCAATGCCGCGTCAAAATCGGGAGGTCTTTACCGCGATGCCCATAGGATCACAGAAAAAGCAGCCTATACAGACAGTGCAATGGCAGTCGGGCAAAGTGTGCCTTATCGATCAGACAGCGCTTCCCGAGACTCTTAAGTATGTGGAATTAGCAGACTGGCGCGAAGTTGCAGAAGCGATACGCACTATGGTAGTCCGAGGTGCGCCTGCGATCGGTTGCACGGCTGCACTCGGTATGGCGCTGGGAGCGCGTGGAATTATCGCTGATAGCAGAGCTTCTTTCCTGAAGCGTATCGCGGGAATGGCGGATACCTTCCGCGCTTCGAGGCCGACGGCTGTAAATCTATTCTGGGCAGTAGACAGAATGGTAAACGTAGCGGAGTCTGTAGAAGGGAATCCTGTAGATATAAAGGATGCTCTGCTCACAGAAGCGCTCACAATGCTCGGTGAAGATATAGAATCGAACCGACGTATGGGGCAATATGGTTCACAACTCATGCCAGACAGTGGGAATGTACTGACCCACTGTAATGCAGGAGCATTGGCTACTGTAGGATTCGGCACTGCTCTCGGAGTGATACGGTCCGCAGTAGAAAACGGCAAAAGAATTCATGTTTACGCAGATGAGACGCGCCCCAGACTGCAGGGAATGAAGCTGACAGCATGGGAATTATCGCAGGATGATATTCCTGTGACAATAATAGCCGATAATATGGCAGCGAGTTTGATGCGCCAGGGGAAAATTGATTGTGTAATTGTGGGAGCAGATCGTATTGCTTCGAATGGCGATACAGCAAATAAGATAGGAACCTATGGAGTTGCTGTGCTGGCTAAGCACCACAATATTCCATTTTACGTGGCTGCCCCCATGTCTACTATCGATATGAAATTGGCAAGCGGACTGCAGATACCGATCGAGCAGCGAGAAACAGTAGAGATGACACACATTGAAGGGATACGAGTTTCGCCCGAAGGAGTTGCAGTGCTAAATCCTGCCTTTGATATCACTCCAGGCGAACTTATTACGGCGTTTATTACGGAGGAGGGTGTGGTTCATCCACCGTTTAAAACGAAGTACTCGGATGTGGTTGAGGCTGAATTAGCCACAGCGATCGTCTAATAATCACAGCTCGATAAATACACATGGAGGAACTGAATGGCTAAGCTGAGGGCGGAGAGCCTTGTACGTGATGTTCCGGATTTTCCCAAACCCGGCATCCTTTTTAAAGATATCACACCGATTGTACAGGACTACGCTGCGCTCAAAGAGGTGGTGGATAAGCTTGCAAAGTGGGGCAAGACGAAGAAGATCGATGCCGTGGTGGGAATAGAAGCCAGGGGCTTTATTTTCGGGGCTCCTGTTGCGCTTGCTTTGGGAGTGGGCTTTATTCCACTCCGTAAATTAGGCAAGCTGCCTTACAATAGAGTAGCTGAAGAGTATGCGCTGGAATATGGCACCAATACTGTGGAGATGCACTCCGATTCGCTGGAGCCTGGCCAGTCGGTGATTATCATAGATGATCTCCTTGCCACCGGGGGAACTGCTGCAGCAGCCGCAAGACTGGTGGAGAGGCTTGGCGGAAAAGTTGCGGGGTTTGGTTTTGTAATTGAACTCGACTTTCTCGAGGGTCGCAAGGTATTGAGTGCTTACGAAGTTGAGGCTCTTATTCGTTACGATTAAAAAATTATAGCAATTGAGAGGTAGGGCAGCTTTGCCTAACCTCTCAATTGCTATTTTCATGTGAATATTCTTTTTAAAAACATATCTCTATGCAGTTTTTTCAGTATTTAATTGTCGATATTGAGTTGTGCCGATATTATTTTTTTCGTTATTCAGTTTTGGATGAGAATCTGGTCAAACTATATTCGGCTTTGGATGATGCCCTCATTAGCTTACAACGATGTTATTCCACGAGATTACCAATTTACACACGAATATCTCAAATATAGCAATAGAACCAGGGTTATTCTTGTTGGAAGGCCGTTGATATTATGCGTCCGGTTTTTTTCTTTTCAGAATCGTTCCTCCACTATGATATGGGGCCAGAACATCCCATGAAGCCTCGTCGGCTGCAGCTGACGAACAATCTGCTGGACGTATACTGCCTTTTTGAATCCACACTCGAAATTGCAAATCCTTCTCCATTAAGTCCCTTCGAACTTGCTGAGACTCATTCACAGAAATTCGTAGATTTCGTGCATGAAATCAACGATGGCCGTCACCGTTCGGGCGCGCATGTGTTTGGTTTTGGCTCGGGCGACAATCCGATATTCCCTGGCATTTTCGATTCTTCACTGTTGTATACCGGTGCGTCGGTAGATGCTGCCCAGGCGGTAATGGATGGAGCCGACCTGGCTATCAACATAGCAGGCGGTCTGCATCATGCCCACTATGCGAAGGCTGCAGGGTTTTGCGTGTTCAACGACTGTGCCGCTGCAATCAATCGGCTCCGGCGAAAATATCAGCGTGTGGCGTATATCGATATCGATGTGCATCACGGAGATGGTGTTCAGGAGCTGTTTTACAAGGATCCGAGTGTACTAACGGTATCATTGCATCAGAGTGGTAAAACTCTGTTTCCAGGTACGGGGGAGACTTCAGAGATCGGTGAAGAGGCTGGTGTAGGATATAGTGTGAATTTGCAGTACGCACCCTATACCACGGATGAGATATGGCTGAACGCATGGCGAGAATCGGCTCTGCCCATCTTGAATGCGTTTAAACCTGAGGTGATTTTACTGCAGATGGGTTCGGATGCCCACTGTTATGATCCTCTCGCAAATCTCTGTCTTTCTGCGCAGGGATGGCTGGAAGCAGTACGGGACGTAAAGAATCTTGGAGTTCCAATCGCAGCCGTGGGCGGTGGCGGATACAACATGACCACCGTGCCAAGAATGTGGACTCTCGCAATTGCAGAGTTGGCAGGTATTTCCCTCGCGGACGACATTCCGGAAAGCTATATAGACAGTTCGAAAGTCTCCACCTTAACAGATCATGACGATTTCGACATCCATCCGTACGATATCAGAATCGCTGAACAATTCGCCGAACAGTCCGTAGAGGATTTGAAGAGGCTGATATTCCCACATTTCGGACTG
>JANXSG010000220.1 GCA_025352825.1 Chthonomonadaceae bacterium
ACTCTGCGCAATCCATTCATCACAAGGTAAAATGTGCTTACTTTAGAAAATTATTCTTTAGTTTCGTTTCTCATAAACTTTTTAACACTATGTTATATAGTGATATTGAACTCATATCGAAGGAGATTAAGGTGAAAAATAAGTCAGCATTTACACTCATAGAGTTACTCGTCGTTATCGCAATTATAGCAATACTTGCAGCAATTCTATTCCCAGTTTTCGCACAAGCGCGCGAAAAAGCCAGACAGGCTTCCTGCCTTAGTAATGCTAAGCAGACTTCACTCGCTGTACAAATGTATATACAAGACTACGATGAATCTTTTCCGAATGCTCAGCCCGGAGGCTGGCAATGGACTGAATCATGGTTAGTTCATGTTCAACCCTACATAAAGAGTTTTCAAGTACTACTTTGCCCGAGTGATAGTGTGAAACGGCCAGATTGGAGTGGGCCAGCATTTTCCTATCCTGCAAATGGAGTAGTTTGTTTCGA
This sequence comes from Chthonomonadaceae bacterium, assembly GCA_025352825.1. Taxonomy (GTDB): domain Bacteria; phylum Armatimonadota; class Chthonomonadetes; order Chthonomonadales; family Chthonomonadaceae; genus JANXSG01. The sequence goes on from JANXSG010000220.1 coordinate 491, forward strand.
CTGGCGCGATGCCCCTACAGGCTGGAAAGTTATTGGAGTAATGAGTGCTCGACAAAACTGGTGGACAAACTGGGATCAAACAATGAGTTTAGGTGGAGTTGGAAGACCATCTGAAACTATTCTAACAGGTGAGAGATATAAAGTAACTCCTGAGTACAACCTAGGTGGCGACGACAACCGTGGTGCCTGGGATTTGAATACAGTAGCTTTTTTAGGATGGACTTTTGATATTCCAGGACAGGGTCTTGTTGGACAGTGGGGTAAGCCAACGAATGATCCTGGAACGGTTGCTGTACAGCATAGCAAACAGTCTACATTTAGCTTTGTTGATGGTCATGTAAAGTCTATGAATCCCATTTCAACAATCGATTCATCTGCCTACAGTAATCAAAATTGCGATTCTGGCTTTTACAAAATGTGGGACGCCACTCGCCAATAATTACGGTGAAAGGAAAACAGATGAGTCAGAATTCATTAAATCTGTTTCGAGGCGTGATCATATTCGCTTTAATGAGTGTGTTGCTCACTGGGTGTGCAGGCCCGGCGCAAAAAGTTAGTAAGGCTGACGAAGAGCGATATCGGCATCCACCACCTGGACCACCTCCAGAATATAAAGGCAATCAGTTGGGAATGCCTTCATCGCCTCCATCAATGGCTCCTAAACCAGGTCAGTAATGAATGCCCTCGATTGGTATTCTTAAATTGCCCCTATCACACAGGTGAAGGGGGCACTTTTTTGCTAAATGAAATATGCAGACGCGGCACTAAAGTACCGGTCTGGAATTGCGAAGCCAACCTTCGGTCGCATGAAGCTTTCTGCATGGGCTAAGATACTTGCATTGAATTACCCCCTCTCCTTTGCGAGGAACGAGCAAGATGGGAGAGGGGGCAGGGGGAGAGGTTAAATACTACTAGTAGGATCAACGGGAACATTCTCAGCGACAGGCAAGTGCTCATTCATTACTGAGATTTTTCCCGAATCCGATATTGGGAAATTCAAGCGTGCTTTCCCGCTAATCGTTAGCCGGCCAGGCTCGCAGCGAATCCAGTCCAGCCAGACTGGAACAGGAGATTTGCCGAGATCCATGCTCTTATTAATCTGCTGCTGAAGCAGCTCTACTAACTGCGAAGGAAGTGGGATACCGCCTGCAGATACCTGCTGCCATTCAAAAAACACCTTCACTCCATTTTCAACCTGCAGAACACCTTCCACAGAAATTGGAAGCTTAAACATCTTATTTAACTGGGCAGAAAGTTTTACTTTTCCAGAAAGCAGTGATAGGTGCAGATTTTTCACAGGTATATCATCAGGCATATTTTTCGCCAATAGTGCGTTCAGATTTGCCTCCGTGATCAGAGCACGAAACTGAGTCTCTCCCGAAGAGACACTGACGGGAGGTACTGTATCCAGCCCGAGATTGAGCTGAATATTAGCCCCATTGAGCTGGACCTCATCCAAAACCATTTTATCACCGAACTGCACGTTTTTGAATACAATCTGTGCAGAATCGATGTGCAGAAAATCTATTCCAAATTCAGGCATATTCGTATTCACCTCAATCTATAGCGACTTGGCCTTGGGGCGGAGCAAATCCATTTCTGCAGCCACCAGACCCGAGATTATATCCGCTGCATCCTGAAACGGGACTGACTGCCTACCAGACTTATCTTTGCGCAGGCCGACCTCCACCACACCTTCTGCCAGTCCTTTTCCCACCACCACATGAATCGGGACGCCTATGAGATCCATATCTTTGAATTTTACACCTGCTCGTTCCTCGCGATCGTCCAGAAGAGCATCTATTCCCAGAGATTTCAGCTCTTGATAGAGAGTTTCACCCGATTGAAGCTGGTTCTCATCTTTTGCATTTGCTACTACTATGGCCACCTCAAACGGAGCAATAGAGATTGGCCATAAGATACCATTATCATCATGATGCGCCTCGACTGCTGCCGCCATGGTTCGGCTCACTCCCAGGCCATAGCATCCCATTAACAGGGTCTGGTTGGTTCCGCTCATATCCTGTACAGCAGCACCCATAGCGTCACTGTATTTGGAACCCAGTTTGAAGATATGCCCCACTTCTATACCACGCGCATCGGTGAGATGGCCACTCGCACAGCGAACACAACGATCTCCTGCAACCGCGGTTCGAATATCTGCCCAAACCTCCACTTTGAAATCGTGGTCTGGAGTGACATCGATACTGTGGGCATCCGCGGCGTTCGCTCCCACAATATAGTTGGCTCCCTGAAGCAGTTCACTGTCTGCATAGATAGGAACAGAAGCCTGCAGACCCACAGGCCCGGCAAAACCTACCGGAGCATTTGTCACTTGCATTACTATTGCGGGATCGGCGAGTTCAGTCTCTTTCGCACCGATGGCGCGGGTGAACTTGGGAATATTTAGCTCTCTATCCCCTCTGATCAGCGCTGCGACAGGCTTCCCATCCGCCACGCATATGATAGTTTTTATCAGCTTGT
>JANXSG010000237.1 GCA_025352825.1 Chthonomonadaceae bacterium
TCCCGATGTTCCAGCGCTGCCTGCGCGGCAGCTTCAGGGTCGAGGTTCGCAACGATTTGCTCGGCGGCTCCCATACCCGGCTTGGAAATGTTCACCAGAGCGAGGAGACGAGTGATGGATTTGTCTATCACCGTTTTTCGAAAGTGTTCGATCTCGTTCGCACCTGCGGATCCAACATCCACTGCCGTAGTAACCCCCGAACTCAGGAAGTGATCATCCGCCACCAGGCTCATGAGCCAAGGTATGCTCTCATGGTCTCTTCGATTGGCATAGGCGTGGACATGAATATCGAGCAGGCCGGGTGTGACCAGGAAGCCTGAGACGTCGATGACATTCTTTGCTTGCGATGGGTCGATAGCCTCGGCGACACGCAGGATTCGACCGTTAGTGATGGCGACATCGGCAATACCGTCCTTATGATTGGCTGGATCGTGGACGTGGCCGCCCTTAAACATAAGATCAATAGTGGGTAGTGAGTTGTTCATGTAGACTCCCATAGGTTACAGTTCGAAGTAGATCGTTAAATCACAACCATACACACGTCCCGCTCTTAACATAAATACCTCATATAAGAATGAAGTATTATGTTGGTCAAGGAGTTGTTGTATAATATATTGGGAGGATTATACCATGCCTACTGCAGTTCATCTACATACCAAAGTATTGCCGGGAAATCGTATCGATGTAAGTTCCCCCAGAGCTGTTAGAAGGTAGCTCGGTGGAAGTGATTATATTGGATTTAGTCAGTAAAGAAATTGCTACCTTTCAACGATATCCAGATGCACTAAATACCGAATACAATACGCTTGTAAATAAAGATATTAATAATGCGCTGACTGCAGAAGAGTCTATCCGATAAAACAGATATGTGAAATGATTAAAGAAATTGATGCGGCTTCTGGTGCGAATCATCTGATAGAGATTCAGATGAGTGAACTCCAGAATCAGTTAGCTGCCATTCGCCAAGAGCTGGAAGCTCTCCCGGATAAGGAGTAGCCTCACATGATATTTTATCGAAGAATACCAACAAGGCGGTATTCAGACTACAGGTTATATCGATCCATCCTGCGTGAAGTTTATCGATACCGGTGTGCCTACTGCCTGCGTCATGAGTATTTTCTTGGTGGCGAGGCTGGCTGCTGTATCGATCATCATCGCCCAATAGGAGGTTTACACGCGAGGCCTGAGCTACAAAATGACTATTCCAATCTTTACTGGTGCTGCTGGGAATGTAATGAGAATAAGGCTAACACATGGCCAGATCCTGAAGATTATATCCAGGGCAGTCGGTTCATTGATCCGTGTGAAACCGAAGACGATCATGATAAGCATCTCCATGTTCACGCAGATGGAACTATTATCCCACTTACGAACGCGGGCAGATATACCTGCCAAATATTAAAACTATGGCGCAGACATCTTGTTTTCTATCGTGCTGAGCTCTACAGAAGACACGTGGAGGTGGAAGAAATTTCCAGCTTGTTGTCGGAAAAGAAATTACGACCTGAACTTCGTGAACCTCTAGAAGCACATCTTAGAACGCTACTAATTATGCTCGAACCTCCGGTGTTTGATCGTCCCCGTTGAGTACAATGAGCACACTTCCTGAAGAACAGTAGTCCCTGTCTACTCGATTATAGATCTTTAGAGTTTGGTCAGTGCTGTTCAAACTATGCCAATTCGATTCGCAGCTTACTTCCTACAGCGAGAGCAAGGCGCTCGAGTGATTCCAGAGTTATAGACGTGTTGTCGGGGTCCAGCAGCCAGTCCAGTTGAGAACGAGATGTATTGAGTTTGACTGCGAGTTGCTGCTTTGTGATCTTGCCACGATCCATCGCCTCACCGAGCTGCATTGCCAGCAATCGCTTGTGCGCTTTGGCGGTCACTTCTTCAAATATACCATCTTCTGTTAGGAGGTCGTCTAAACTGCTGCCAGTATGCTTATTCATTATGTATCCTGATTACTTAGCCATAAGGCTTGTCGTGCATTCGCGGTTTCCAGATCCTTCAGTGGAGTCTTCTGAGATTTTTTGATAAAGCCATGCAGGAGGGCCATTTCGTTTCCTGCAACCGTAAAGAAAACTCTGGCAACTCTCCCGGAACTCAGGTGGCTTCGAACCTCCCATAGATCGGCGGAGATCTTCCGAACTAACGGCATGCCCAGCGGCCATCGGAACTGAACGAGTTTCATATCTTCTCCGATTACTTTTCTGTCTTCCTTTTCGAGTTCGAGAAGCCATAATCGAACCGGCTCTCGTCCAGATTCTGTGCAGAAGAAAACCACTTTAAGAATGGGATCAGAGTTCATTAATTACAATGTACCATACATGATGTATACCGGTCAATACAATTACTCATGTCAACGTGCATTCTAAAACTGCAGTTAATGGCAGATATACTCCCACATATTTCACTCAGCAATTGTCAGGGTGTCTTAGTCTCCGTATAGCGCACGGAGGAGCAGAACGAGCTTCTCATCTCGCCACATGGCGAGTTCTGACAGGGACCGGTGGCCTGCCTCCGCCTGCAGTCCCGATACGAGAGCGGCTGCTGTCTCGGGAGGCAGAGATGTCCAGGACGCCATGTCTTTCCACATCTGCTCCATAGTGACGCCAACATGGTCGGTGAAGTGTTGCATTCCTCCGGCGCCGCCGCCTATATGGAAGATCATGTGAGGTCCGAACAGAGCCCAGCGCAGACCAGGCCCAGCAGACATAGCCTTGTCTACATCGGCGACACTCGCGACGCCACTAAGCACCAGGCTAATCGCCTCGCGCCAGACGGCAGCTTGTAAGCGGTTAGCAATATGCCCGGGCACCTCTTTGTTCAGTACGACTGGAACTTTGCCAAGAGACTCGAACCAGGACTTTGTCTCGTCCAGGATGGCAGGTGATGTCAGCTTCCCAGGAACGAGCTCTACCAGAGGGATAAGATATGGTGGGTTGAATGGGTGGGCGATCAGGCTGCGCTCAGGGTGTTCCATCACTGTCTGCAGTTCTGAGATGAGCAGTCCGGACGAACTGCTCGCGACAACCGCCTCCGGCGAAACGAATCGGTCAATCTGCTGGAATATGTCTTTCTTGATATCGTAGCGCTCAGGCAGCGATTCTTGTATCAATCTAGCACCTGCCACGGCTTCGGCAAGATCACTGGCAATAGTGACCAGAGCAGCTGCACGAGTGTGCTCTTCCGAGGTTAGAAGTCCCAAATCGCAAAGCGAGCGCAGGAATCCCAAAGTTCGCTCAAGCCCCGCCTGCGCCAATGATTCCTCAGCTTCGTGCAGGCTTACAGCAAACCCTTTTGATGCATAGAATGCCGCCCATCCGCTCCCGATGAGACCTGCACCTACAATGGCGATCTTCTCAATTTTTGGTTTCATCTAACCAAATCTCCTCGAAGCTTTTACTGGTACTACAGGGGCTGTCATATCCAGTTAGATTTCAATCTGCCCGGCAAGTCAGTGATTCAGAATTCTTAGCTGGTTATTTTGGCTTGCGCCGTAGAACGAAGTTTCTTCAAGTACTCGAGTGCAAGTTCGGTTTGGCGGTGTACATATTCGATTCCTGCTGGCTTGCCATTCTCCATGGCAGGATGGCAGAACTCCCAGTCGATATACCCTTCGAACCCTGAAGCCACCAGTGCGTCTATATAGGCCGGATATGCCACCCGTCGATCCCAGAACCGTTCGTCGAAATAGCCTCCTGCCACCAGTTCCACGCTGCCATCCTTCCTGCGGCGGAACTCTGCATTGCAATGGGAGTGGACTTGCAGCTTTCCAGTCGCGCGCACGATCTCGCGAGCGCGTATTTCCGACTCAGCTTCCGGTTCGATATTGATATCCATGCATGCTTTGAACGCCGGTGAAGGTACTTCCTCGATCAACTCTAGAACTTCCAGATAGTTGTTGACGATATCTGGACCGTGGTTCTGCAGGGCAAGAACAATCCCGTACTCCTCCGCAAATTTCGTCAACTCCCGAAGAGAATCGACTACGAATCCTCTGCGATCGCTTTTCCAGAAGCCGTACTGATTGTATCCATAAGTGTCACTGTAAGTCGCAAGGCCGTCATGAAGTGTAATTCCGCGCCAAGCTGCAAATATTTTGCATATCGGTGAGCCTAGATCATGTGCAAGCTTTATACAGTCACGAACGTAACTGATCATCGTTTCGCGCTGTACGGGCACTGGGCTTGATAGATCACAGTTTGGCGAAACGGCACATATCGGCAGTTCGATCTCACCAGATAGGTCCCGCAAACGTTTTCGATCATCTGTGGAGATGTCCATCGGCGCAGCATGAGGGCGCTCTGCATCCAGTTCGATTCCTTCCCAACCTTGATTCTTCGCAAGGCGCATCAGTGATAAAATATCTAACCCCGCTCCCTCATACCAGATGCCGCGGTAGGTGACGCTATAGATACCGATTTTCATCATAGTACTCCTTCATGCGTGTATTTCGATTTGCTCTGCACCTTTAAGGCAAAATCACACATTTTTAGATTTCACCACATATTCAGTTTCTTACCATCGGATTCCTACCGGTCAGCTTACTAACCTGCAGTGGATACGACTTATTGCCGCCCACAATTCTCTCTTACTAAGCTGCATTCTTAAATGCATACCACAGGAATCTAGAATGATATATGATCCAGCACTCGTTAGGACGAAACTGCGAGGTTGACCGATATATCCCTGTACCTGCTAGAATAGTTAAGTCTGAAATATAGTGACGCAAACTAATGTACCAATGAGTGTCTATAAAAGATGCGATTCATTACACGAATAATCTAACTTTAACGATAGTGCCGTAAGTCTATGGTAAACTGAGGGTCAGAGATTGATCCAGTGAATACAAAGAATTCTATTAAGTCATCAAATATCCATATGCTTCATCTGGACGGCTTGCGAGGTCTAGCTGCTTTATACGTGGTATTCTATCATGCGGTGGGTGATAATCGCATTCCGATTCACGACAAAGAATTTCCGTCGGTAGTGCGATATCTTATTAGTCTGATTAGTTTCGGTCAGGCTGCGGTGGCAATATTCATTGTGCTTTCGGGATACTGCCTCATGATGCCACTAGCTCAACTCGATACCACTTTTTTACGTGGAGGCGTAGTTGAGTACCTCAAACGGCGAGCCCGCCGAATACTGCCAGTCTACTATGCTGCCCTCATCATATCCCTGCTGCTAATTGCTGCTATCCCCGCGCTGAACAGAATATCAGAAAGTGGCTGGGATGCTTCACTGCCCGCGTTCCGCACGGATATCATTGTTAGCCATCTCCTGCTCTTTCACAATCTGAGTGACAACTGGTCGCACAAGATCGATTATCCCATGTGGAGTGTGGCTACGGAATGGCAGATATACTTCATTTTTGCACTTATTCTGCTGCCCTTACAGCGTCGTTTTGGTCTGGCAGTGACTGTCATATCTGCGACACTTCTTGGGCTTATCCCGCACTGGCTGTTCAATCGCACCGTGGATAAGGCTTGTTTTGAATTTATTGGACTGTTCGCATTTGGAATGGCGGGAGCCGTGATCAGCTTTTCTTCCTTAGTTCATCATAACAGTATTCGGAACAAGATACCTTGGGGCACACTCGCACTTATATTACTGCTGCCAATAGCCTACTTTGCTAAATTTCGTGCCCAGGGAGATTGGGCCCATCTTGTACTGAGTAACATCGTTTTAGGATTGGCTACAGTGTGCCTGCTCATTTACTGTGCCAATGCGTTGCAAAGCGCTGATGAACAGTCATTACCGCTATCCGTTCGTTTCTTAAAAGCGAAGCCCTGTGTAGTACTGGGATCATTTTCCTATAGCTTATATCTCATTCACGCTCCTGTGCTTGCTCTACTAACTGCAGCTTTGAATAAGTTTCATTTAACTGCTGCCACCACGGTGGAAGTGTATCTCATCGGAGCAGTTCCCCTCTGCGTACTGGCAGCGTATCTATTTTATCTGCTATTTGAGAAACCGTTTCTTGTGAAGAGGAAAATAAGCATAAATAGTTAAGTCTTCTTAGGTAATTGCAAAAGTTGGATATACTCGCATATTACAGCCCTCACCCCTGGCTTCCCATAGGCGTTAAGTTAAGGATTTTTAAGGTTAGTATTAGAAGCGTGATGAATAATTACTAAATTCAGCAGAGACCGTGTCGCTTTGTACTGCGCCAAGAGCGATTGATCGGGCGGCCTGGGATTTCAGTATTGTTCGAGATTTCATTGAATAGCTATCTCGGTGATTATATTGGCTCCTGCCACAACCTGAACTTTTGGCGATGATGGGCCGGTGAACTCACGTTAGAAATCGTCTTCATTGTACTTTCCGCCGGAAAAACCTACAATTGCAAAGTCAGTACTTACCTCATTGTTGAGGGTGGTACTGTTGGAGCAATATTTGTATGTAAACTGAGCCTGCGCTTTGGGCAAGACAATTAGGGTGAGACCGGCGACCAGCATTGTGGTTATGACAGAAGCAAATTGCGTTTCATTCGTGTTCTCCCTTTCCTTTTAAACTTCATGAGCGTAGATGTGTGTATTAGTTTAAGTATTCGTGCGCAAGTACACCCCAGGGTTTTCTATAAGCGATTAATGCCCGCGCTCTGCCTTCTCCTCAGCATGATCGCCAGCATCAGCATGAAAAGAGGCGCTGTGATCGCCCATGGAAACCCGAGAAACAGAAGTCTAGTTGAAAATGTCGGGTAGAAGTAGACGATGCTGATGAGCGGGGTCATGAGAGTACTGGCAATGAGCGAGCGCCTGACCCAACGCTCAAAGCCATCGTTATTGACTGCAGGAACTGCAAAATAGACACGCCAAGCCCATTGCGATATAGCCCACTGCGTCATAGTCCCAGAACATGGAATGCGGATTCTGTTCCAGAACTCGTATAGTTTCGCTTGCCCCACTCAGCTTTGCGGGGATGACCGTTGCGAGTTGCACCACATAATTCGCACTGACAAAGACCGCGTAAATGATCGTGAAGATAAGTGATGCATGGGTCCAAAACTGCTTGCCCGATGGTGTCATATGATGAAAAGCCAGCATCTCCAGAATGAATGGCACGACGATGCAGAGGGATGTTTCATAGATCAGGATCTCGTCAGCGGGAAACCGAAGCATACCGGCAACTTGCATGACCTACACGAGACAGTACGCTACGGTCGAAGTGAATGCAGCCAGACCAGACCAGTGCCCCCACTTTGTTAATGCTCATGGAAAACGGATCTTCTTTCGAGAGTCGCTCACTGGATTGTTGGGCGTAGCCCACCCTGCAGCCTTTCACATTATAGTGATGATTGAGCCGAATATAACGACAAGGGTACGATTTCACTGAGGTTGGGGATTGCCATGTTCTCTCTTTCCTCCACGCAGGCATCAGGCTCTCAGGCGACAGCATACCCGGTGTGGGGGCGGACACTCTCCGAATGAAAGGCAAGCTCGATGTCCGACTTAGGGATACTTGCCGACTCCGAATCATAAGCGACGCCGTCTTCCGTTCCTTCGGAATGTATCCAGATTTTGCCGTCACGAATAAGTACCTCCTGCACAGGCGAAGGCTTCACGAAACTTTTAACTTCTACTGCAATGCAGTCCCCGTTGCGTTTGGCGCCGTACATTCGCTCGGCTCCTATGTCGTTGTGAAGTTCCGTACCATCAAAAGGAATAGTCAGTGGATCATGCGTGATCGTCAACCGTCCTTTTCTAATGAGTGTACACACGCTTCACGATAGTTGTCTTGCGCCGCCATGCTACTATAAGCTCCTGTTTCATTATACCACCCATCTTTGTCGACACACCCTGCGTTTAGATGTGCTTGTATGCAAGGTTTCGTCTCGGAAAACTCGAACTCATTTGCAAGGGATAACTGAATAGAGATGGGATTTATAAACAGTTCAGAACACGCTGCCTTCGGTAGAAATTAGCACCGTTGGCTTTTGACCGATAACCGCCCCAGGACGGAAGGTACCGAAGGAGACCGCACCGCGAATCATATCCCAGAAGGGAGAAACCTCACGGCGGGCACCGATGAACCCCAATTTATTGAGTAGGGTGAGGTATTCGTCGTGATGCTCGATATCGGCAATCAACATATATCCGCCGGGCCTCAGCACCCGAGCCATCTCGGCCAACGCCAGCGCTCGTTCGGCTGGGACGTACAAGTTCTGAATCACCCAATGCGACAATACTACGTCGAAATATCCATCGGCGAAAGGCAGTTCACGGGTGTCCCCGGTCTGGACTTCGACTCTCTCCGCGATTCCTTCGACCCTTGCGTTGGATAGTGTGGCCTCGGGGAGATTGCCGGACTGATCGACCGCCTTCCAAAGGTCGATGCCGACCGCATGGCCTGGATGGCACACGCTGAGCGGCGGCCACTAGAAATAGACCACGGCCACATCCCACATCCAGCACTGCTTCGCCACCGTACCACGGTACCAGATCGAGCAGACGTTGCCGACCACGCACCTTCCCAATGGGGCTTCCATACAGCATGTAACAGTCCATACCAAGCGTGTACGCTGCTGCCAGACCAGCAAGTGCTGCGACGGTCAAGGTAGACACCTGTCCCGACCAAGGAGACAGGATGGCAGCCAAAGCAATCGTTAATGCAGCCGCTCCTCCCACGAAGAAGCCCTTCACCAAGCTTGGAGCATCAATGCCATAATTCGGACGAGTCTGCTCGATTTCTAGAATAGCTTTCTCGAAAGGGACTGCCTCTCCGACATCAGCTTTTGCAATATCATATGCATGTAGCGCATCTAACTCTTCCTCGGCTTCTATGAGCCGCATATAGCGTTTAATTTCTAACAATACTGCGACCTTCTCACCAATCGTACTGACAACAAAACTCTCTTCTAATGCCAACATATCACCCTCCTAACCACCCTCCACACTCGAATTCTACCCCTACACTATCATGATCTGCAATAGAATGATATTTCGGTACTGGACAACCTGCACGTTCATATCGTGTCTAAACTTTCCTTCGTTAACTATCCGTCGTTATTACAAAGAGATGTGAATGTCTTCCAGAGTGTTGAGAGTAAGTCAGGTTATAGCACCTTCTTTAAATACTGCCCCGTATGGCTGGCTTCGACTGCCGCGACCTGCTCTGGAGTACCCTGCGCGACGATCAAGCCGCCGCCATCGCCGCCTTCCGGCCCCATGTCGATTAGCCAGTCGGCGGTCTTGATTACATCCAGGTTATGCTCGATCACCAGCACTGTGTTGCCCGCGTTCACCAGACGGCTCAGAACTCCGATCAGCTTCTCTACATCTGCGAAATGGAGGCCGGTAGTCGGTTCATCCAGGATGTAGATAGTTCTGCCGGTAGGGCGCTTCGCCAGTTCCGATGCCAGTTTCACACGCTGTGCCTCACCTCCGGAGAGTGTGGTTGCAGGCTGCCCAAGGCGTATATAGTCCAGCCCCACATCGTGCATCGTCTGGAACTTCCGTGCGATATTCGGCATTTGAGAAAAGAACTCTACCGCCTCGCTGATCGTCATATCCAGCACATCCGCAATCGACTTCCCTTTGAACTTAATCTCCAGCGTCTCCCGGTTATACCGCTTCCCCTTGCACACCTCGCACGGCACATACACATCCGGCAGAAAGTGCATCTCAATCTTCAGAATGCCGTCGCCTCGGCAGCTCTCGCAGCGACCACCCTTCACATTGAATGAAAACCGACCCGCCTGATAGCCGCGCACGCGCGCATCCTGGGTCTTCGAGAAAAGATCGCGAATCAGGTCGAAAACCCCGGTATATGTCGCTGGATTAGAGCGCGGGGTTCGTCCGATCGGGCTCTGGTCGATATCAATAATCTTATCCAGATGTTCCAGCCCAGTAATCGACTCGTGCTTGCCCCACACCGCCCGAGTGCCATAGATGTTGTACATCAGCAAAGGAAATAGCGTCTCTTGAATGAGTGTCGACTTCCCCGATCCCGAGACGCCTGTCACCACCACGAACAGCCCTAGAGGAATACGCGCCGTTACGTTCCTCAAATTATGCTGGCTCGCCCCCACCAGCTCCAGAACCTTATCCGTGGGAGTACGCCGCACCGCAGGAACCTCGATCCGCCTTGACCCGTTCAGATACTGCCCGGTGATACTGTTCGGATTCGCCTTGACTTGATCGACCGTGCCTTGCGCTACAACATGCCCGCCATGTTCCCCAGCGCCCGGCCCGATATCGATCAGCCAGTCTGCCGCCTCCATCGTATCCGCATCGTGCTCGACAACCAGAACCGTGTTCCCCAGCTCACGCAGATGCTCCAGCGTTTTGATGAGCTTTGTATTATCGCGCTGGTGGAGCCCGATACTCGGCTCATCCAGGATATAGAGGACCCCCATCAGCCCAGACCCGATCTGCGTCGCCAGCCGGATACGCTGAGCCTCGCCCCCCGCCAGAGTAGCCGCCGCCCGATCCAGGGTCAGGTAAGAAAGACCGACATTCAAGAGAAATCCAAGACGTGTTTTGATCTCCTTCACGATCTGCCGCGCGATCATCACCTCTCGGTCGGTCAGTTTCAAGCCATCAAAAAAATCTGCGATCTTCTGCAGCGACAGAGAACACAGATCCGAGATATTGGTCGATCCAACCGTTACCGCCAGCGACTCCGGTTTGAGGCGTTTCCCTTTACAGATCGCACAGGGGCGAGAACTCTGGTACTGCTCCAAATCCTCTTTGACATAGTTACTGGTCGTTTCAGCATACTGCCGTGACAT
>JANXSG010000248.1 GCA_025352825.1 Chthonomonadaceae bacterium
ACCAGTCCTTCAAAAACCTGCTGAAGCAGATCGATGGTCGTGCCATCTTCCACTCTGGCAGGATCGAGGTCAGTAGGTTCTGTGGTGAGCGCATATCTCAGTACATTTGCTGGTTTTGGCGATGTTATGGTCTTGTGGGAACACCCAGAAACTGAAAAGAGCAATGCTATGGAAATGATTACACAAGTTTTGTAGCCAACAGATTTGCGATCTCTTTTAGCTAACCCCCCAGCCCCCTTCCCTGCACACGCAAACGAAAAAGCAGTTTGCGCTAGGGAAGGGGGAGATTCGACGATAAAGATTCCCCCTTCCCTCCGAGGCACGAGGGAATCAGGGAAGGGGGTCAGGGGGTTAGGCAAAATATGCTGCTTATAGAATTTTGGACCATGCTCTATGGAAATGATATTTGAAAGAAGTGGCAACATCTTCGATAGCAATTTATGGTAACAGTTAAACCGAACTATTTTCAGGGAGAGTTTATCAATTGGATATCGCACTGGTAACTATTCTCCTTGCATGGATGTGAAATTTGTCACATTTAGCCCAAAGCATCTTGCTATATTGTTCACCACAGAAAGCTCTTTTCCTGCGTTTGAGGTAGTATTGTAATAACTGCTCTGCATCTAAAGTTATTCAAGGAGCTAAATAGAATGGATGAACATCCTATTTCCGAAGCAACACAAGCTGAAATAGAACTCCGAAAAGAGCGCGGACGCGCCATCATGGAACAGTTGACAGGTTCTGCAGAGGAGATGACTAAATTGCTGACGGCCCTTTCTCCAGACTATGTTGACTGGGTCACTGAATTTGCTTTAGGCAGAGTATGGTCGCGGCCAGAGCTGGATTTAAAAACAAGAAGTCTTTGTACAATCTCTGCACTTACAGTTTTAGGCCGTATTAACAACTTAAAAATCCATATTCGTGGTGCAATTGGCAATGGAGCAACCCGGGAGGAAATCGTTGAAGTTATTCTTCATATGACTATCTACGGTGGATTTCCGGATGCTTGGGATGGTCTGGCAGCGGCAAAAGAAGTGTTTGCTGAATTAGACGCTTTCAATCCTTCCGAAAAATAATTCTCATCCAAAAGTTCACTCACTTGACAAGGTTGTTGATGTTTGTTATACTTGCATTATGAAGTATGATCCGTCTTAATGAAGTTGATTTAATTATTTTGCTTTCTGCAACTATTCGAAAGTAGGTTCTGTCAGATGTTGAGTATGCTTCTTCGAGACAGAATAGAATATCAGCTTATGAGCCAACTTGGGGTGATCAGCTCCTGGAGAGCTCTTCTGCGAGCGATGCGCTCTCTCTATATGCTGCCGGATAGTTTCAGCCATCTCCACTATCTGCACCACCAAAAACGAAATTTGAGTGTGTGCAAGTTCCGCTCTGTGCTGTCAGCATAGGGCGGTTTTGTGTTTTCAGGGGTTTCAATAAGTGTTCGTTCTGTATTAAATGCTTTTAGAAAGGGGTCTCCAAACGTTATGAACCAGGAAGTGCTGGTCTTAAATAGTGACTATGAACCGCTCAATGTGTGCAACGTAAGAAGAGCCATTGTGCTCATCTATTTAGGCAAGGCGGATATACTGCACGAAAACGACGATAATACCGCCCACACTTGTGACGATACATTTGTGCTGCCTTCCGTGGTGAAGCTGCGTGGCCACGTAAAAAGACCCCTTCCTGAACTCAAACTTTCTCGAAGAACTATTTTCGCGCGAGATAACTATGCCTGCCAGTATTGCGGAATCACTGCAAAAGATCTCACCATCGACCATGTGATTCCCAAGCGTGCAGGCGGGCGGGCGAGCTGGGAGAATCTGGTTTGCTGCTGTCGAAGGTGCAATATGAAGAAGAGTGATAAACTGCTGCCTCAGGTGGGCATGAAATTAAGCAGAACGCCTCATCGCCCAAAATACATTCCCTACATCAGTCTTACCAAGTATATTGTAGGGCGCAAAAATGAGGTATGGAGAAACTACCTGCCGATCTTCGCCGATCTGCCCGATTAGGTCGGCCTCCGCCTTTAAAAGGCAGAACAGAGGATGTGAAAATTGGCGAACGCAGTAACGCCACCCATACAGCATACTTTGATAGATATTCCAGAACAGATCGAAAGCAGCAGGGTATGCGTTCGAGCGTATCGTTCTGGTGATGGCAATGCACTTTGGGAAGCAATCGAGGAGTCTCGTGACACACATAGAAAGTGGCTGAGCTGGATGGATAATCATCACTCAGCCACAGATTCTGAGGCGTACGCCAGGGGAGCTTCTGCAAGTTGGACTCTGCGTGAGGAGCTTCCATTAGGTATCTGGGAACGTGCTTCTGGCAGGCTTCTGGGCGGAACTGGTTTTCACCGGATTCGATGGGAAGTACCTGCTTTCGAAATTGGATATTGGCTGCGATCATCGGCACAGGGACAAGGCTACATGACGGAAACAGTGAAGCTTCTATGCTGCCTGGCTTTCGAACGACTGGCAGTAAACCGTCTCGAGATTCGATGCGATACCCGGAACCATGCCAGCGCTGCTGTACCTAGGCGTGTTGGGTTTATTCATGAAGCGACACTCCGGCACAATGGCCGCGGCACTGGCGGAGAACTCCACGACACCCATATATTCGCTTTAACTCCAAACGATTACGCTCGTATCCGAGAACTGTTTGATGTGAAACTATGATGAGTATTTCCTTGGTGTCTTTGTGACTTGGTGGTTACTATGTGCCAAATAGTCGGATTTGAACCACCAAGACACAAAGGTATGAAGAAATTCAGGTTCAGAATGAGTTTCTGAATAGCTCAAGACTTTTGGGGACAGCAATACGGGGGTCTTCTTCACCTTCAAACTCCAGCGAGATATACCCTCGATAGCTATTCCGTCTGAGAATTTCACCTATTTGGTCGTAATCGAGATCGAGAGTGTACCAAATGCCTCCTCCGTAGTACGTTTTCGCCTGCACATAGGCGGTTTTAGGTGCGAGAAGCTCCAGTCTGTCGTAAGGATCTTCCAGGAAGTTACCTGTATCCATTGTCACCTGAAGCCAGGGGGAGTCGATTGCGTTCACAATACGCAGCACACCTTCTGGAGTTCTTCCTAGCCCCCAATGATTCTCAAGGCCAAGTACCACTCCGCACTTCTCCGCAGTGGGAATACATCTCTCCAGACTTGCTATCACCCATCCAAATCCATCTTCATCGGTGTACCCCTCTTTGGGTGGCTCAATGCCGCGGTTCGCCATCAGTTCATCAAAGCTGGCGCTTGTACCCCATGTGCCTGTATTCACGCGAACCGTTGGAATTCCCATCTGATACGCAAGTTCGGTACAGTGGATGGTGTGGTCAATATGTGTCTGGCGTGTTTCGAAGTCAGGTGATAAAAATCCCTGGTGAATAGAGAAACCGCAAAGATCCAGTCCGTTCATGAATGCAGTTCTCTTTAGGCGCTGAAGATATTCTGGTTCCTCTGATTCCATCTGGCGATGCAGAAGTTCCACTCCATCGAATCCCATTTCTGAAGCAAGTTGAATACAGGTCTCTATATCGCGAAGATCCTCATTCTTAAACTGCCAGAACGAATAAGTACTCACTGCAATTCGATTTCCTCGTTCAGATATCTTCATTTCTTTCATGACTTAACTCCTATTCAAACCCAGAGACCTAGTTATCTCGTCTCGTGGGCAAATATCTCTTTCGCCTGCACCACATCCTTATCGATCTGGATTACGAGTTCATCCAGCGAATTAAACTTTAACTCATCCCTCAAACGCTTATGAAATCTCAGTTCGAGGACATGGCCATATATATCTTCATCGAAATCGAAAAGATAAGTCTCAATGCTCCTGCCGGCGCCTTCGACAGTGGGTCTTGAGCCAATACTGCATGCTCCGTATAGTCGTCGGACACCATCCAATAATACCTCTACTGCATATATTCCATCCTTCGGAACCACCTGCCGAAAGGTCAATGCAAGGTTTGCCGTCGGATAGCCTAGCTTTCTGCCCAGACGCTGTCCCTCCACCACCTCTCCGGCAAGCCAATAAGGGTGCCCCAAAACTCTTTCTGCCTCATCGACTTTTCCGGCACGAAGCTCTTCCCTTATCCTGCTGCTGCTTGCCTGCTTGCCTCCTATGAGTACAGGTTCCAGAACTTTGAGATCGAAATCGTAGATATTTCTGATGCTTTCCAGGTAGGCAGGGTTCCCTCTTCGCTCATGACCAAAATAGAAATTCTGGCCGACTACGATGCATTGCGCACCCAGCGTGGTTTTTAATATATCCCGAACAAACGCCTCCGGTTCCAGCTCAGAAAGCGCCTGATCGAAATGTACGACAACCAGGGCATCCGTTCCAATTGACTCCATCAGTGAATTTCGCTGAACAGGCGTTGTCAAATAATCAGGTGCTCGCGCTGGGGCAATAATCTCAGAAGGGTGTCGATCGAAAGTAAAAACCACGGATTCTCGCTGGTGGTTTCGGGCATCCTCAATTGCAGTTCGAATAATAGCTTGATGCCCAACATGAACCCCATCAAAAGTCCCGATGGCAACTGTAGTATCAGCAAATGGACTGGTGATTGCCTCCAATCCCTCATAAAGTCTCATCTAGATAAAAACTTTCTCAGGAGTTAGCATTCCACCTTCAAGACGAGCGATTGCAATAAGCCTATCTGAACTGTCTATCAGTGCGTAACTCCCCAATACCGGAGATATAAGCTGCTCAAGACCAGAAAAAAAAGTGGAATCGATCCCTCGTCCAAAACCAATCTCCCTTATCTGATCCTCAATAAGTTGTAACTTAGGCCATCCCATTAAGCCATCACTTAGCGGAATCAAGAGATCGGAAAGAATCCCTGCCTCTGATATAGTTCTAAGCTGAGCTAAAGAAATAGCTTTTTCGATTGGGAAACCATCCGTTGACTCTCCACCCACCCAGGTTCGCCGCAGCGACTTCATGGCTGCCCCCACTCCCAAAGCATCCCCTAAATCTGAAGCAAGGGTTCTAATATAAGTGCCTGATGAACACACTATTTCAAATTTCGCGACAGGGTGAATTCCGGGAGTGAACCCATGCAGATCGAGCTGGAAAATTTCTACTGTTCGTGGTTCTCTCTCCACCGTAATTCCCTGACGAGCAAGCTCATACAGTCTTTTTCCATTATGATGCAGAGCCGAAACCATGGGGGGAATTTGTTGTATGGACCCTCTAAATTGGGAGAGTAATAAGAGAATTTGATCTTGATTAATACTGCTGGCGTCAATAGTCAAAATCATTTCCCCAGACAGATCCTGCGTAGTGGTCTGAACACCAAAGAGGACTTCGGTAGTGTACCTCTTCCTTGCAGCTGTTAGATATTCTGCCAGCCTGGTTGCTTTGCCCAGGCATAGTACCATCACTCCGGTGGCATCGGGGTCGAGTGTTCCTGTGTGTCCTACTCGCTTTGTATGGAACAGTTTACGAACAACCGCAACCAGGTCGTGGGAGGTCATGCCTGCAGGTTTATCCAAAACGAGGAATCCAGTTGGTTCAGAGAGGGATGGAGTCATGGGTTTAAATGGAAATCAGCCTAGCTGTCGTATCGCTTCAGAAACTACAAGCCGCTCTACTTCATCCAGTGGAGGTGGTAAAGCACAACCAGAGGCAAGCTTGTGTCCTCCCCCGCCAAAGGCATTTGCAATTTTGTTGACATCGGCTCCATCGCGGGCACGCAGACTTATCCTGACCTTCTTCCCAGGCACTTCTCGAAATAGGATGCCAATGAGCGCGGTCTGAACTGCTCGAATATGGTTCACAATTCCTTCTGTCTCCACATCGTCCGCTTTATACTCATCAAAGTCACTTGCGCGAACATGCCCCCACGCAATTCTACCGCAGCTCGTAACTTGCAGAGAGTCGAGAGCTCTACCCAGAAGCTTTTGGCTGATGAGAGTTCGGTTTTCAAAAACCAACTCATAGATAGGAGAAGGAAGCGCTCCGAGTTCTTCTAGTTCTGCGGCAATTCGGAATGTTCTTGGGGTGACATTCAGATAGCGAAATGATCCCGTATCGGTAATGATTCCGGTCATCAAGCAATCTGCAATAGCTCTATCGGCAAGTTGTATCCCCAATTCACTGCTAAGCTCATTTATTAGATCCCAGACAAGTTCAGCGGTCGCGCTGGCATGGGTATCAACAATCTGAATATCCCCAAAATTACCGTCTGATATATGGTGATCAATATTAATAAGTTTCGGAGTTGCAGAGATCGTCGGAACTACGTTCTCACCTACACGATTAAGAGCACCGGCATCACATACAACAGCGAGATCAAAATCACGACGATCCGTATTAGAAGAAATTTTATCGGAA
>JANXSG010000263.1 GCA_025352825.1 Chthonomonadaceae bacterium
TGAACTCCAAGAAGTCCTAGAACCACTCTACTGTTTTGCAGTTTCAGCTAAACGATACGTCCTGTTCAATATCAGCAAGCAAGGGAAGCCAATTATTCGCAAGGCGTCGGCACATGGATTAGGACACTTATTACCTCCATACGATGAGAATATCACCACGCCTGGTGTACCTGCTCCTATTGGAGATGTATATAGTTTAGGTGTTACACGTTGGCAGCATGATCTTTGGTTTCTGATCATTCGAGCGGCGCAGGAAGCTACACCATATCAAGTCCCATTACAGTACCTAACTGGTTTTAAGAAACCAGCTGTAAGTCGCTATGCGGCAAACACGCCTGTCTTACTCAATTGGTTTCAAAAGTACAATCTTGGATTGACATATCGAGATCAGGTGAAGCCATTTAACTTTTTTCTTACATCTAAACTACAGCATAATATCAGTTCTGTAACTGACGATTCACCTCGAGTAATTGCCACCTATAACCCTCTAGAAACCAAATTCTTTAATAGGGATACAGGAGAAGAAATCCAATCTGAAAAGCTCAGTACATATATAGAAACATTGTCAAAATATCACCTTCACCCAGAGATGAAGTTCATTAATGCAGATTATACCGAAAGTGGTATTACAGAGCGGTGGCACATTCTGGTTACTGACGTAGAACATATTGGAAAAGAAGCCCATCGGTGGGAGGAACGGTCATACATTGAGGATGACGAAGATGCTCTTACTCCCTATGGCCTAACACCGGAAACAATAGCCATTCGAAATGAAAATACCCGATTTGAAAGTCAGCAATTTGGTGTTCGGAAACTTGCTAATATCTCAGGTATTGATGCAGCTACAATTTCTCGTTTCCGGCGAGGTCTAGGAAATCCAAGTAAGGAAACCATGATTAAAATTCAGACAGGATTGAATATACTTGATAATAAAGAGCAGAAGAAATCTGATTTTTTATCCTCCGTGGAGGAACTTTGCAAGAGAATAGGACTGCGAAAATTAGTAGATGAAGCAGGGATCGACGCCTCAAATCTCAGCAAGATGATAAAAGGGCAGCGATCTATTAGCGCGGTAGTCAAGATAAAGTTACAAGGCGCGATTGACCGTCAGAATTCGATTTAAGGCCGCCTATTCCGTGATGCTGTGGAATGTATCACTCAATTTGAATACTGCCTCCAGAGGGCAATTTGCCACATGCCACAGCGGCTTCTTAATGTACATGAATTTCCTCCGCCTTACAGCCAGTTAAAAGCAGGTAAACTGTATTAGTAATATCGAATTGCAAGATGAGCAGAAACTCAAACGGCGGAAAAGTATATACTTGACGCATACAGTGAGAGGATACGTTATCATCGTAGAATTCTTGTTGCTTTCGTCGCGTTTAGGTTAAACTAAGGTATGTTGAACTTTTTACTGTCTCGGATAAGGAGATACGCACAGTGGAAAAGCAGATAATTATCCCTCCCGATGACGATAGAAGCGCAAGAGGACAGGCATGGGTAGGCAAGACGATTGAATCGGTGTTATTTGGGAAGATGGGTCGGCGCGACGATGCCTTGATCATAAAATTCACTGACGGCTGTGAGCTGCTTGTGAAAGCCAACTTTGTATATCTTGGCAGCGACGATGAGTTTGATTATAACACCATCGAGTGCCAGTTAGATGTACCCGACCCGGAGTCGTAGGATACATACAATTCGCTGCTGGATATCCGATCACTTTGCACTAAAGAATATGATCACCACTAACACACAACCGGAGCCAAACATTCAAAGATCGTAGCCAGCGATTAGCCAGCTACGATCCGAATTCGTCACGCGTTTGTTTCGACCTCAACCCGCTCAGGTGTGGTCAAATTTGTTGAAAGCGGGCTGAATGAGGCTGTTACACTTGGCAGTATGAGTGAATCGGGCGCGTCTATCAGCAACGATGGTCCCATACCCGGTGATGTGGCCTCCGCGATAGACGATGTGATTATTCAAACCGGAGGAGACGGATAATGCCAGATGGATTTGTAACGATAAGACAGGGTGAGAAACGTCCTATTTACGGTCAGGAGACATTGAGCTCCGGTACGATGACGATTGCATCTTCTCCCACCCCTGCAGCCACACTCTACAATGCGACGGGAGCGGGAGTTGGCGGATTTGTAGGGCTGCCGGCCACAGGTTACGATTCGGGAGCGCAAGCTGCCCCGAGAGTATGGCTGGTGCTGGATACTACATCCCTTGCACCTGGGTTCTACACACTCGTGTTCAATTTCACAGCGGCCGCCTCCGATTCTACAACCCGTATCTACGAACCCGCAGTCGAAGTTCAAGTGCTTGGCGTACAGGGCTGAACCTACTCCTAATTCCAGCCCATTTCCCTGATTCCCTCGTTCCGAATAATGGATCGTGGCTGGCTAATCACTGGCTGCGATCTCACATTTTCGAAGTGGAAACGAAAATTAGGTATCTGAAACCTCTGCATAACACTAGCAGGAATGAAAGCTCTTGATAGTGAAGAACCAAACGACTATGATTATCGCTGATAGCTGTTGGTATGAACGATGAATGACCTGTTGAATAATTACAAAGAAATACAAGAAGAGCTTAATGCATCTAACACAATGTTAGAATTTCTACAAGTGAATGATGATATTATTATGCGTCTTAGTCGAGGTGCAGCCGTAATTGGTATTTGTTGTGTAAATGCATTTTATCTGGCGCTGTTCTACGCGGGATTGGCCTCGCATTACCCTACATACATAGTAGTTATTTGTGGAGTATCGCTCGGGATAATACTATGGAAGATCAAAATAATCCAGCTGACACTCAATTGTCCACCAATGCTAAAAATTGATTCTAAAACTTCAGAACTCATAATTTACCCATATCGAAAACCAGAGATCAAACTCTTGATAGATATGATCGATTGCTTTTTTGGCAGTTTTTATCACGCATCAAATACTACCCAATACTATGTAAGAGCACTTTATGCAGTTACAAATGATGGAACCATGTATCTCTTGAATACATACGATCCATCTGCAGAAGAAGGAGGACTGCTTATCAAAGCGCTATCTCATATATGCCAAAAACCCTATTATCTCTCCAAAAAGGGTATGGGGTTCTCACAATTCACAACCGAAGTATCAGGAAACCAGAAATTTGATGCTAAAAAATTTCTTGAAGTATACAGCGAGCATTCTGGAGAAAAATTATTGAAACCGTTAGACGCAAGCGTGCTTGTAAATAACTCACTTGCAAATTCACCTGCAGATAAGGAATTGTCCGAATGAAATCACAGTCTTTCACATTAGCTGTTATAGCAGTAATGTTGTGTGCTGGTATAGGATGGGGATTGTTCTTTGCTACACATTTAAACCGCCAAATGTTACCCATTGCAGCCATCATTTTCGTTCCAGGCATCATTATGACCATAGTGCTTATGAGTAAAGTTATAAAACGATAAAGCGATTAGCCAGCTACGATCCGAATTCGTCACGCGTTTGTTTCGACCTCCACCAGCTCAGGTGTGGTCAAATTTGTTGATTAAGATACTCCTTGACTATACCCCGCACGAGGGAATAAGGGAGATAGGACGGGAGTGAGGGTACAACTTAAATATGAACGAAATAGTTGTGTATAAGCTCCCTATCCTGCATTCGGAAGAGTGGCTGAGCTTGAGAGCATAGTTACAGGCAGGAGTCCTATCAGTTAAAGACGAACAAAGTAAATATGGATTATCACATAAGTGAAAATATCAGAGAGCTCCCACATCACAAAGTGGGCACTCTAGGATTTCCCGATGGTGTTGAGCTTCGCTTCAAATGGTGGGAAGCGCCGGATCCAAAGGCGGATGTCGTGCTGGTGCATGGGTATAGTGAGCACTATGGAAGATATGCCCATGTGGCTGAATACCTTAACAGTTTGGGATACTCGATGTGGAGTGTCGATTTTCATGGGCACGGAACATCACCTGGCATGCGTGGATATGTAAATCGCATAGACGATTACGTCGGGGCGGTTCATGCACTAATTCGAGGAGCAAAAAAATTAGGTGGGCGGTCTAAATTTTTTTTACTTGGGCATAGTATGGGCGGCTTGATCGCGGCATTGGCCGGCTTAAAATATCAGCAGGATATTACAGGTATTGTACTTACAGCGCCGGCGCTTAAAGTCGATCATCTTGCATCTCCTTTAGTTGTTTCTATCGGCAAGTTCTTAAGTCAATACGCTCCTAAACTCGGCGTAGCCCCTCCTGTAGATCCGAAGTGGATTAGCCGTGATCCTGCGGTTGTTGAATCATACGGCAACGATCCACTCGTATATCGCGGCAAGATCAAAGCGCGGCCTGGCTATGAAATAATATTGGGGTCACGCTATTTTGCTGCAAATGCATCCAAATTCACACTTCCACTCTTGGTACTGCAGGGAGGAGCAGATAGAGTGATTCCTCCATCAGGCCTTGATATGATATTCCCAGCAATCGGATCAAGTGATAAGACTGTCCGATTATTTCCGGAGTGCTACCATGAAATTCTTCAGGAGCCGGAGAAGATGGAAGCCCTGAAAATTATCTCAGACTGGCTTGATATCCATTAATAGTACATTATTGAGGTGTGATACTTGGCTAGAGTAGTAGGATTAATCCCCGCAAGGCTGGCATCTACCAGGCTTCCTGATAAACCACTGGTAGACATTGCAGGATGGCCGATGGTTCGGCATGTTTGGGAACGTGCCCGAAGAGCACGTGGCGTTTCGGAAGTAGCCATCGCAACCCCAGATGCTAAAATCATGGAGGCTGCTGCGCTTTTTGGTGCACGCGCTATCATGACTTCCGATAGGCACCGCTCCGGTACAGATCGCCTGGCAGAGGCCGCCGATATCATGGGGCTCGACCCAGACGATATCGTAATCAATATTCAGGGTGACGAACCACTGCTTCCCCCTTCCGCTATTGAAGCTGTTATAGGCCCGCTGCTGGAAGACCCTGATCTGCCGATGTCGAGCCTGATGTGCCCGTGCCCGGAAGGTGAACGAGATAATCCTGCCTGTGTGAAAGTGGTATCTGCATCCAATGGAGATGCGCTCTACTTTTCACGTGCCAGGCTCCCCTATCCACGAAATCTTGATGGGATAGCTATCGTGATGCAGCATGTTGGCCTCTACGCCTATCGAAGAAGTTTTCTTGCCACATATGCGACCCTCGCCCCGACGCCGTTAGAGACCACTGAGCTTCTGGAACAGCTGCGAGTGCTGGAGAATGGATACCGTATCCGAATGGTACGCGTTGAAAGAGCTCCGGTGGGTGTAGACACCCCCGAAGACCTGGAGCACGCGCGTGCTCTCATGGCGCTGGAGCCGCCTCTGGCCGATCACTAACTTGAAATTCTCGACTGATTCTCGGAATATGGGAGGAATTACGATGTTATCTGTCGGAATTTATCTATTGTATGTAGAATCAGGAACTCAACTATTAACAGCCGTAGTCAGGAAAGATAACTTTCTGACTTAGTTTGATAAATTAACACTCAGGAGTGAATCAAAGTATGAGCAAAGTTAGAGTAGGTATTATTGGCACTGGCGGGATGGCTGGAGGACATATACAGCGACTTTTGGAAATCCCCGACGCAGAGATAACAGCGCTCTGTGATATTCGTCAGGAGCAGTTGGATAAGACAGTCGAGAGAAATCCAAAACTTATAGGGGTTCCGCAGTTCAAAGACTACAAAGATCTAATTAACTCCGGACTGGTGGATGCAGCCCACATCGACACACCACACACACTGCATTATGAGATGATTATGGCTTCACTCGACAAGGGTTTGCATGTCTTTTGTGAAAAACCAATGACCTGTACTGTTGCGCATGCCCATGATGTCGTCAACAAAATTAAAGAATCTGGCAAGGTTTTCGTACTTGGATATCAGCGGCACTACCAGCCTGAGTTTCTGTACATCCGTGACGCCATCAAAGCCGGTAAGATCGGGGAAGTCCAGTTTGTACAGGGTCTGCAGTGTCAGGGTTGGCTTAAGGGATGCGCGGGGCAATGGCGGCACGATCCTGCGCTCAGCGGTGGCGGTCAGCTAAACGACTCTGGTTCCCATCTGCTGGCAGTTCTGCTCTTTATCACCGGGCTGGGAGTCGATAAAGTCGGCGCTTTTATCGATAATATGACGGTTCCTGTAGATATCAACTCGGCGCTTTCACTCACTTTCGTAGGAGGAGCTCAAGGGAATATTTCTGTGGTGGGCAACGCTCCCACCTGGCATGAGGATATCACCATTTGGGGAGAAGATGGCATATTCTTCATGCGTAATGGAAAACTGGAGTTCTGCGACAGCCACGGAAAACGTTCTAACCCGACTGCGGAAGAGCTGCCTAAAGGCAACACTCCCGACGATAACCTCATCAACGCCATCCTTGGGCGTGAAGAAGTGGGATCAACTGCAGAGTGGGGTTTGCGAGTAATCGAACTCACCGAGGCTGCCTGGAAATCTGCCGCCACCAAGCAGATTGCCGAAGTAGTGCATGTGTAGGTCGGAATTCACCTCACACCCAAGCCCCATATGCGTTAGGTTAAGGATTCCGCGAAGGTCTTTAGCCCGTCGCGGAAACAGTGCTCAAAATAATATCCCGCACATTGCCGGGCACTGAAGTACCCGTCTGGAAGTCCTGTGGCCAACAGCTCTGCGAGGGGGAATCGCGTCTGAAAGACGCCTATTTTTTGATGCCGGAAGTTTTCAACTCCCGGAAATGATCGTATGTCGTTGCTCCCTGCATGGGCTGAGATTACCGATTTAGTCGCCCCTATCCTGTTTTTGGGACAGGGGGCCGGGGGTGAAGGCTAACGTGGGGATAAGGGTGGAATCAACAGAGGAGAATTCTGAGTGAATACATTATTACTCTTGAACATACTTATAGCCGGCGGAACTATCCATGTTACATCAATTACCCCTACATCCTTCCCACTGTGGAACGGCAGCGCTCCCGGCGCTCTGGGTAATGCATCTGAAGACATCCCGACACTTACACTCTACACACCTGATGAGAAGCATCGAAACGGTGCTTCGGTAGTTGTGTGTCCGGGGGGAGGCTACGGGGGTCTTGCAGATCACGAAGGAAAGCCTATTGCAGAATGGCTGAACACATTGGGTATCACCGCATTCGTGCTAAAATATCGTCTCGGCCCGCGCTATCACCATCCCATCATGTGGCAGGATGCAAGCAGAGCTATACGTACACTTCGTGCAAGAGCAGGCGAGTGGCATCTCGATCCAGATCGTATTGGAATTATTGGGTTCTCGGCAGGGGGCCATCTCTGTTCTACCATGGCAACTCATTTTGATTCAGGCAGTCCATCCTCTCCCGACATCATTGAGCGTGCAAGCTCCCGGCCGAACTTCGCTATGCCTATCTACCCCGTGATCACCATGGCCGAACCTTACACACACCTGGGTTCGCGCCACAACCTGCTTGGAGACAATCCTTCGCCAGACCTTATCGAACTAATGTCTAATGAAAAACAGGTTACGCCTCAGACCCCGCCTATTTTCCTGATGCATACTGCTGATGATGAAGCAGTCCCAGCGGAGAACAGTCTGTTATTCGCATTGGCATGCCGCAAAGCAGGGGTTCCTGTTGAACTTCATATCTATGCACATGGCCGTCATGGAGTCGGCCTTGCGAAAGATCTTCCTGATGTATCAAGCTGGCCTTCGCTCGCAGCAGATTGGATGCGCGGCCGTGGCATGTTAAAATCGAAATAAATACTAGATCGGCAGGCTCCGATATATTGAAGTTGACAATTTAGATATTATGCTATACAATAAAATCTAATCCGTTTTTCGGCATACCACTTCATCGTATAGTTCGGTTTTATAGTAGACAGATCAAGCAATCCTACAGCCTTTATGAAATCTCTATTTGCAAATAGAGATTTAGCATGCAATCAGTAATAAATGTATTACAGAATCACCCAATTCTCTTTGCCGTAAGAGACAATTGTGTAAGGAGCGCTCGGATGAAGCGTGCCATGATGTACGTTCTCAAAAAGCCCACGCGTGAAAGTGTTATCCTGGCCGAGATATGCATGCTGGATTTGATATTCACTGTATTTCTCATCCAGATGGGCTTTGCAACAGAGAGCAATCCAATACTCCGTTTTTATTTGGAAATTAATTTAGGCACTTTTATCCTGGCAAAAATTTTCTTATCGATCGG
>JANXSG010000264.1 GCA_025352825.1 Chthonomonadaceae bacterium
ACCCGATAGCTCAGGCATACCTTCATCATCTCGTCGCCATGGCCGGTTCCCGCAGCCGCTCCCACTTCATTATCTACATACAGTCCGGAACCTATGATAGGCGAATCGCCCACACGCCCAGGAATCTTCCAGGACATACCGCTAGTCGTACAACCAGCCGCTAGATTCCCCTGGCCATCGAGAGCGCATAGACCAATCGTGTCGTGAGATTCTGGAGTGAGTAGCTTCGATGTATTCGGTAATGACTGATTTGAATCAAAATGAGCGACATCTGAGATAGTGCGGCTTTTTTTCCACTCTTCCCATGCAAGCCTGCTTGGATCTGTCAGTTGGTTTTGCTCCTGAAACCCCTCACGAATTGCAAAAAGTCGCGCATTATCACCCACAAGCAGTGTGTGTGGAGTATGTTCCATTATCCGGCGTGCGACAGTTATGGCACGTGGAATGCCCACCAGACCTGCTACCGAACCTGCCTGATGCCCGGGGCCATTCATGATCGCTGCGTCCAGCTCTACGACACCCTCTGCATTCGGCCGCCCGCTATACCCCACAGAATGTTCTGTCGGATCGTCCTCGGTAACATTGGCGGCTGTTTCAACAGCATCGAGCGCCGTTGAACCAGAGTTAAGTTTTTGCCACCCTACTTTGCAGGCAGCCTGCCCAAAAGGCCATGTGGCAATGATGATCGGTTTTGTTGAGCTGTTAATTGAATCTCTCCATACGTTTTCGTCTATCTTGCTGCTGCTGATACAACTCGCGATAGATCGCAAATTTTTCCTCATGGTAGGCAGCGACTTCTGGATTCGGCCGCACTGTCTGTCCCCTTCCGCTCATTGCCTTCATAGCGGCTGGGAGGTCCCCATACTCCCCAGCCGCTGCTGCAGCCAAAATCGCCGATCCTAGCAGAACCGCTTCCGGTTCCTGAGGCAGAATGAGTGTCAGACCCGCAGCGTCCGCGTGCTCCTGAAGCCATAGTGGATTTTTAGTACCGCCGCCAGTTACAAACATTGTATCGATTTGGTAGCCAGACTCGTTCATGGCTCGCACGATATCACGCGTTCCGTAAGCAACCGCCTGAACCGTCGCGTAGTATCGCAGCGCCTGAGAGGTAATCGACTCGTCCAGAGTGAGACCATCTATCACGGCGCACGCATGTGGATCGGCATTGGGAGATCGGTTTCCGAGAAAGTCGGCGGTAAAGTGAAGATTTTTCGTCAACTGCGCAGGAGAAGCAAAGCCTGCCTCTATTCGAAGCCGCTCGATCTCATCATTGAGAAGCTGATAAACCGTAACTCCTTGGGACTCCGCCAGTTTGTTCAGAGCAGGAGCGTTGGAATGATCTGCAATCACGTGATCTATAGCGCTGCCTGCAGAACTCTGACCGCCTTCAGTGAGCCACATCCCAGGGACCATTGCACCGAAATACGGCCCCCATATTCCCTCAATATATTTGGCTTTTAATGAAACTGCCATATGGCAGTTGCTGGTACCGCCAATGAGTGCAAGCGCAGTTTCGAGTTTTGCGGTTGAAGGCTCCTTTCCTTGTGAATCGCCACCCCAGATTGCCCCAAGAAGCCCTAAACCGCCGGCATGAGCATCGATTATCCCGACTCCAACTTTACAGTTTGTGGTCAGCCCCAACTCCTCTGCAATAGACTGCTTTAGCCCGCCGAGCGAAGTGCCCATCGGACGCACCTTGGTGCCGATCTTACGTCCATCCGCCAGATCCTCAAGTCCGATTGCTTTGAAGTAGTCCGCATCCCACTTCCCATGCTCGCCCTCGTGGCCCAAATAGGTCCACTTACAGACCACCGTACACAGACTCCGAGTATCGTCGCCCGTGCAGTGATAAGTGAGAAAGTCGGCGAGATCGAAAAACTTCTCGGCTTTTGCCCAGGTCTGCGACAGATGGGTCTTCAGCCATTTGAGTTTGGGTGTCTCCATCTCCGGCGAGAGCTTACCTCCTACATATCTCAGAACATCGTATCCGCCGGAATTGATCTCCTCTGTCTCAGCAAGAGCGCGATGATCCATCCAGACGATAATATTTCGCTGATTATCTCCTTCAATATCCACGGTAAGCGGCTTATCATTCGAATCCAGCACGACCAGAGAACAGGTTGCATCGAAGCTGATACCGACCACCGAATCCTCGGATACAGACGACTCTTTCATCACAGCATGAACCGTAGTTTTGATCGCCTGCCAGATATCCTCAGACGACTGCTCAACAAAGTTTGGCCTGGGCTTCCAAGTCTGAATCGGCTCCACAGCCGATGCCAGCATCTTGCCGGTCAGGGTAAACAGCGCCGCACGCGCACTGCCCGTCCCCACATCCACTCCGATTACATATCTACTCATAGATTTTCACCTATCAAAAATAAATTCCACTACCAAAGCGCTCACTTGCCGTCTTTACCTAACCCCCTAGCCCCCTTCCCTGATTCCCTCGTACCTCGGAGGGAAGGGGGTAGGGAGGGCGGGTCAAAAGTCTTTCTGAAATTTTCGATTGAAAAAAAATCGCTCTACAATGCCCATACAAGCGACGAAGATTTTTTTGACGCTGATCTGCCATTGAAAAATAGCGACTTTTAGCCCATTTACTGTCCGAAAGAGACTTTTGACCCACCCTCTAGGGGGGTTAGGTAAAAAAGCTTG